>JANQMK010000242.1 GCA_028280085.1 Pseudomonadales bacterium | reverse complement strand
GGTGGTTTAGGTGGTTTAGGTGGTTTAGGTGGTTTAGGTGGTTTAGGTGGTTTAGGTGGTTTAGGTGGTTTAGGTGCGTTTGAGGGGTTTGAGGGGTTTGGGGGGAGTTTTATTGAGCCCAGCTCTCGCTCGGCATTAAGCCGAGCGAGAGTGGATAATGCGCCAAATAAGCTAATAGTTTCTGTTAACGGGAGATATAATCTGTATAAAGAACTCTATTATATTCATCGATAAATTTAAGGCGATATTCATATGATGGATCACTTAAATACGCAGGTATTGAATAACCGTTACTATCAAAATCATTCGTCGTACCAACTATACCGCCATAACAACAAGAGCGCCAAAGCACCTGGACTGTTTCAGTTGAAAATTCTGCATTAACATCTGTCCACCATATTCGATAGTTACTAGCATACCAGTCTGTAATGCGCATATTCTCCGGTGGTCTAAGCTGGAGCAACATTTCATAGTCTGAATATATACTTCGACCGAAATTATCTACTAGCCTAATGTTATATTTGTAATGAGGGTCAGCCAGATATGCTGGTATCGAAGCGGCTGTGTCGTGCAAGTCTCTGGACGGCGGAATAGCAGCACCATACACGGTTGCATTGAAATGCGGCGTTGCGGTTCCCTGCAGTGCTCTAGCATTGTTATCCCGCCAGGTAAACAGATAATTACCGGAATAAAACGGTATGATTCTTAAGTGTGTTGGTGCACGCAAATCGATATCAGTGATTGAATTTGCGGCAGCAAATGCATCAACGATACCGGCACCACATTGGAGACACGTTCCTGGGAAATTACGTGCTGTTGATTCAAGTATATTCTCCACTTCATCGGGTGTGAGTGAAGACTTCAGCCCATGCAGCATGGCTGCGACGCCGGCAACATGCGGTGCTGCCATGCTGGTTCCCTGATAAAAAGCATAGCTATCGTCACCTGGCGTGGTTAACCCAGTGTTGTGAGTTGAATAGACACCGTTAATATCATTAGTGACATTGCCATAGCTATCAAATTCAAGCTCACCTCCAGGTGCGGCAAGATCGACTACGTCACCAAAACCAGAATAATCGGCTTTGTTTCCAGATCGGTCAGTCGCAGCAACTGTAATAACACCTGCGCAATTCCCTGGTTGATAGTTTGAGGCGTTTGCATGTGATAAATACGAGGAGAGTTCATCGGCGTTACCTGCAATCGTAACGATCGTTGTTCCGCTATTTCGTGCATCGGTAATCGCATCTTGATAAACCGAACCACAGTAACCTGAGCCCCAGATGCTCATATTAATCACATGAGCCGGGTTAGGGTTATCTGGAGCACCAGGAACGGGTAAACCTGCAGCCCAGCGGACGCCATCAGCAATATCAGCAAGTGATCCACCGCATCTGCCTAGCACTCTTACCGGCACCACACGAGCTCGCCAGGCCACACCGGCGACGCCTTTATTGTTTCTCGTCAATGCTGCAACCGTGCCGGCAACATGTGTACCATGCCAGCTACTATTGACATTCCAAAGCGGCCAGCCCCCTCCACACTCGCCAGCTAACATCCAGTCTCCCGGGTCACTTGCGTCATCGTCTCGGCCGTCACCATCATTGGCGACCCAAACGTTACTAACAAAATCATAGCCGGGAAGAAGCATACTGGCCAAATCACTATGTGGCCGATAGCCTGTATCAATAACGGCAACAACTGCGGTTACACCGGCTGACAAGTCCCAAGCTTGCGGCGCTCTTATGCCGCCGGTTGTCTCATAATAGTGCCACTGTGAACTATAGTGTGTGTCATTGGGTGTCATGCCTGGCCACATGATGGCATTAGGTTCCGCATATAAAACATTGGATTCCTTTCTTAACTCTTTAGCTATTTTTTCTACACTCTTCCAAGATTGTCTTTTACCCAGGCTTAGCAAGTGTGCCTTACCGGAGACTGAGCGTTGGTAAGTTAACGGTAATTTTTGTTTATTTGCAAATGTTTGCACACGTGCTTGAGCGGTCGCCTTTTTGGCACCACTTGTATCTCGGTACTTCACGATAATACCGTCAGCAAGCGTTGGCGGTTTTCCCAGCGAGTTATAGCTCTGCATTGCTGTTGCAGTTGGCACTGTAAAACCAAAAGACAAAATGCATAGTGCAGAAAGCATTATGCGCCTAAATATTACATAGAGATAAAAAAGGTAATTACCATTCATAACGTAGCACCCTTGGTTGTTTTTAAAAAAATTTTCATTTAACAGCGGATAAAGTCGATTGCATAATCGGCGCAATGCTAACCGAAATAAAACTACGAGGTAATGTATTAAATGCAAATTACGACTAAATTACCTGACTAATAAAATACGCTTAAAATTTTGACGTTAATTTCTGAATTGATTTTAATCATCAAGCATATGTGGCTAAATAGATATAATTTCAATTATTTACGATTAAGTCTACCCACCCATTTGGGAGGCGTATTGTTCCGTATACTTTCTTATAATTAGGCTGTCTCAGCCGTATGCCATCGAATGTTATAAAAGCATCACTATTTGGATTGGCGTTGAATACCTGAAAACGGATTTGGCTCATCGATGGTTCAATGGGCTTGAGAGTAATTCATTAGCTAATGTCATTAGATTTTCAGTGAGGAATATATACATGAAACGATTGCAAAAGAAAGAAATGAAATCAATTAAAGGTGCTACGCGAAGAGTAAGACGCGCAGGTGTGATGTTGCGAAGACGTCCTCCTGTTTCTTAAAATTAACGCCGTTTGGCCTTCTGAGGTTTTGAAGGCCAAACGGCATTAATCGTCTAGTTGTTAATAACTTCTCGGTAAAAGCTGCTAGTCAAGTGGCGGGCAATTGATTTTTCTTCAACTTTAATTGACGCTTTTCCCCTCATTCCTTTGGTTAGTGTTCCTCTGAAGCCGTTAGATTCTATGATATTAAATGTAATAGGGTAGTTTCCTAGACTATTAGGGCTATTGCTCAGTTGATCAATTTTGGCCTTGATTGTTCCGTAGTGATAGTGGGGGAAGCTATCGAGTTTGAGTATCGAGACTTGATCAGTAGATAATACACCGATGTGTTTTGATGCTGTTTCAGCGTAGGCATAAAACTCATCGTCGGATACTTGTAATCGCCACAATATTTCTCCGGAAGGAATCTTTAATTCTGAGTCATTAACTAAACTTATCTTACCTTCCCTAGGGGCAAGAAGTATTAGCTCACGCCCCATAATCTGGTTTTTCCCATAATTTATCTCTATGTTATTGTAGATCAAATCGAGCCTTCTTTCTAAGTTAACCAAATTATTACTGTTCACTATTTCAATCTGATCAATTTCTTTTTCGATTGATACGATGCGGCTGTTAAGTTGCCTGGCTTCTTGTTGAAAGTCCGTTATTTTAGTTTCCAAATAGTCCGTTGCGGTAAAAGACTCCTGTCTTTTGCTTATTAGTTGTTGGTGTGCTTTTTCCAATTGTTCTTTTGACAATAGGTGTTTTTTATTCAAAGCAACGCTTCTTTTATAGCTTTTTTCCTGTATATCGATTTGCTGTTTAAATATTTTGTTTGTTTTATCAAGGCTTCGTTTATGCTGGCTAATCTTTTCCGACAATAACTCCAATCGCTTAGTTATCGATTCCCTTTGTTTGTTTAAAAGATTTACATCAGCTTGATGACGGTCCTGTCGTTGTGTTCTGTGAAAATCAATTTCCGATTTTAGCGAAGCTATTTCGCCGATGAAGGAGACTATTTTTTCGGAATAAATCATCATGATCTTATCGCCAGGCAACACCCTTTCGTTTGATTTAATAAACTTTTTTATAATATAAACATCGTCGGGATATTGGCCGATAATTTCTTTTCCGCCTCCTTTGATTTCGATGGCAAGGCTGATTTCTCTTGGTATTACAATAAAAAAACTAAGAAATATAATTAAAGCAAGCATTAGCACGCTAAAATATAGTAGATGCTTAAGCAAACCTTGTTTCGATGCCAGGAACGGCTCATCTTCTGTATTGTAGATGTCCTGGTATTGATAAGGCTCCAGATCGATCTTTTCTTTCATATCGTCGTTCTAAAAGTTGATATAAGTGTTGGCAAATCGATGGTACATTCCTTCGCTACTCATGAGTTGATCGTGGGTTCCCGTTTCGACAATTTCACCTTGTTCGAGCACGATAATTTGATCTGATCTTTTAAGAGTATGAATACGATGTGCGATTGATATGATGGTTTTTCCAGCGAACGTGTTTCGCACGTTACGCATAATTTCTTCTTCCGTAGTGATGTCCAGCGCGCTACTGGCCTCATCCAAAATGATAATTTTGGGATTTGCTACAAAAAGCCTGGCAAATGCCAGTTTAAGAATCTGCCCGCCGGAAAGTTTGATACCATTGTCGCCAATTTTGACGTTGTAGCCGAGATATTGTTCTTTTACGAAATCGTGTAAATCAGCCAATTTAGCCGCTTCGATAATTTGCTCGTCGGTTGCATGCAAATTGCCGAAACGAATATTTTCCTTAATTGTCTCATCGAATATGTATACATCCTGAGGGATCATAAAAACCGATTCCCTAAACTCTTTAGTTTGTATGCATTCCATGTCCAGATTGTTGTACCGGATTGACCCCTCGTAATGATCGTATAGCCGTGTCAGAAGCTTTACTAAAGTAGTCTTGCCGGATCCATTTCTTCCTACGATACCGATTTGACTGCCATAAGGTATATCTAAATTGATATTCTTCAGCACATAGTTTTCATCTCTATTTCTATATTTAAAACTAAGGTCTTTTATTTGTATATCAGGTCGTAAACCAAGGCTTTTTTTGTTTTCATTAACATTGATTGTTTCCTGGATAAGAACATCGTTAATTTTATCGAAAGAGACCGAGAGTTCCGTTAGCATAAAATGAAGCCTGGTAAAGTTCTGCAGGCTGGTCATTAGAACCATAAATATAGTGATAAAAGCAACATATTGCCCGATCGTTAGCGAATTAGTGAATGTAAAATATGCACCTAACCAATAAATAAGTGCCTGACTTAAATAGAACATGCCGGTAAGCGCTGTGGACAAATTAATATATGTCCTTTCAGTTTCTAAAACACGGTTGAGGTTTTTTGTGTACTGGTTTTTCCATGCTTGATACTTTATTTTCTCTATGCCCAGCAGCCTTACGGATTGAATACCAAGTAATGTATCCAGAAAATGCCCCATCGTCTTGACGTTTTCATTGAAGATTTTATTTTCCAGATTTTTTAATTTTGGAAAAAA
>JANQMK010000233.1 GCA_028280085.1 Pseudomonadales bacterium | reverse complement strand
AAGATAGCTCAATACAACGAAACTATGGCGGCACAGGCCTAGGCTTAGTTATCTCAAAAAATATTGTAGAACTGACTGGCGGCGAAATTGGGGTCAACTCAATAGTTGACGTAGGCACTACTTTTTGGTTTACCTTGCCACTCCAAACTTCAGTGACTGATTGTACCATATCAAAACAACTTGGCGTTGCGCCTCACAGAGAGAGTTTGTACCAGACGCTGATCATTACCTGTGAAGACAAACATATTGAAACTCAACTGCGCGACTACGCCGAACATTTTGGACTTGATACTATTATAGGGATCAATTACCCCGCAATTATGCAATGTAGTAGAGCACTTGTTGCGCTCGATACACTAGGGGCATTTTCTACGCTGTGTCAAATCTTAGAACGACCTGATAACAACAGTGGCTCTAGTACAGCGAGGTGGCACCACCCGGATATTTTGGCAGTAGGCCATTCAACACTCTTCGACTCGCTGAAATCAAAAAAAGAAGCCGCTACCCACAGCATATTACCTGTCATCGGTTTGCACTGTATTACCACACCTTTATTTCCATCAGATATCGCCAAAACACTCAGCCAAACACCAAAAACGGATAGCCCGCCGACCACTCAACAAGAAATACATGCACTTAATTTTAAGCGAGTACTAGTGGCAGAAGATAATGCTGTCAATCAACTCGTTATCTCAGGCATGCTTAAATCACTAAAAGTACCCATTGATATAGTTAACAATGGCGCAGAAGTACTGGCCAAGCTCGACAAACAAGAATACGATCTTATTTTGATGGACTGCGAAATGCCCGAAATGGACGGATTTGAAGCCACCGCCATCATTAGAGATCGAGCTGATGCGATAGGCGAGATACCTATTATAGCCTTGACAGCACATGGATTCGCTGAGTATAAAGAACGAGTGTTTGAACTAGGCATGAACGCTCACCTTACCAAGCCAATACAAAAAGACACATTAGCTCGCGTATTACAACCTTTTGAACGTTAGACAGATATTTAATAACGGCTTTCAAACACTAGGGCACCTCTAAATAATGAGGAGATACTTCAGGCATTTTCTAGACGCAACGCTAACCCAATACTTTAATTGCACGGCGGGGAAGCGCTAACGATATTAATGTCGTGAAAAAAATAAATATGCTCGAAATGTACAGACAAGCTGCCAGACCGTACCACTGAAACATCCATCCTGAGATAACCGTACCGATCAAACGTCCTAGCGCATTTGCCATATAATAAAACCCCACATCCAGTGATACGCCCTCCGCTTCTGAATAGGATAGGATTAGAAACGAGTGTACCGAGCTATTAATAGCGAACAGAGCACCGAACAAAAGCAATCCACCTATAAGAACCGCTTCAACAGTAATGGCCTCCCTGGCAACATCCCCTTGAATTCCAATTGCAATAACTAGCGGTATAAATCCCAATAATAGAGACCAGAGAATGACATCCTTACCCGTTGGCACGTGCCCCTTTTTACGACCTGTAATGGCAGGCGCAAATGACTGGACTATGCCATAACCTACAATCCAAGCTGCCATAAAAGTACCGACGCTATAATGCGACCAGTTCAGCTCTTGCTGAAAGTAAACAGGTAAAGCCACCACAAACCAGATATCACGAGAACCAAATAAAAATAGGCGAGCTGCTGACAGTATATTTATTTCTCGACTTTTAGAAAAAAGCTGGGTGAACTTCGGCTTGTTTTTTGTTTTACCTAGATCTTTGCGGAGCAGTAGTAAACTCACGACAAATACCACGGATAAAGCAATAGCCATTACCAGCAATGCTTTACGAAAGTCTAGTAGCGCCAGAAGTGCTGCGCCGACGAAAAATCCTATACCTTTAAGAGCATTCTTTGAACCTGTCAAAATTGCAACCCATTTATAAAGACCAGCTTGCTGATCGTCGTTAGGCAACAATAGCTTTATCGAGCTCTTTGCGCTCATTTTATTCAGATCCTTAGCAATGCCCGAAAGGGCCTGAGCTATCATGACATAGGGCACGGTTAGCCAAGCGGCATCAACCGTGAGCATTCCCAAAGAGATCACTTGCAATATAACACCGAAATGCATAGTTTTATTAAGACCGATATGCGCGCCAAGCCATCCCCCCACCAAGTTAGTCAAAACGCCAAAAAACTCATAAAGGAGAAAAAGTGTAGCAATTTGTAGGGGAGAGTAGCCTAAATTGTGAAAATGCAGTACCACTAGCATCCGCAAGGCACCGTCAGTAATTGTAAATGCCCAATAGGTGCCCGTCACAACAAGGTATTGTTTAACTTCAGCGGAGAGTTTGTTCATCGCGGTAAGTGCCTACATCTCAACTAGAGCGACCGACATACTTGTTTGACCAACTCCATCATCCTATTAACGTATCCGATCTCATTATCATACCAAGACAATATCTTTACCTGCGTCTCATCTATGACCGTGGTTGAGGGCGCATCAATAATACTGGAGCGAGTATCATTGTTATAATCCACGGAAACTAGCGGCACGTCTTCATAGCCTAAGATACCTTTTAGCTCTGCTCTGGCGGCCGTTCGTAATAATTGATTGACTTCTGCAACGGATGTCGCACGTTCGACTTCAAAAACGCAATCCGTAAGTGACGCATTAGCCAATGGAACACGAACCGCGATACCATTCAATTTACCTTTGAGGTCAGGAAAAATCTCCGTAATTGCCGTTGCGGAGCCTGTCGATGTTGGGATCATTGATAAACCACAGGCCCTCGCCCGCCTGAGATCCTTGTGATATTGGTCAAGAATGCTTTGCGTATTAGTGATGTCGTGAATTGTCGTAATACAACCGTGCTTGATACCCAACTGTTCGTGCATGACCTTAACGATTGGCGCAATGCAGTTTGTTGTGCAAGAGGCAGCGGTTACGATATCTGGTTGTAGCTCATCATAAAGTGAGTGGTTAACACCTACAACGATATTCAAAGTGCCGTCTTTTACTGGTGCAGAAACTACAACCTTTTTGACACCTTGCTTCAGATAAGGTGCTAAGGCTTCCTTGGATTTAAATTTGCCGGTACACTCAACCACAATATCACAGCCCAAACCTACCCAATCAGTTTCTTCAATAGCGTGGTTTTGGCTATAGCTAACACCAACATTGTCGATAACAATCTTACCGCCCTCCACATTGACTAAAGGCCCCCAGGTACCATGTTGCGAGTCGTATTTCAGTAAATGTGCAGCGGCATCAGCATCGCCAGCCATTTCATTGATATGGACAATGTCAAAATCAGGCCAGTCCCATGCTGCTTTTAATGCCAAGCGCCCTATTCTTCCAAAGCCATTGATGCCTACCGTAGTCGTCATTATAAAATTCCCCCCAACAATAACGCTCACAATTTATTCATTTATATTAACGTATATACGGATAACCATATATATTAAATAAATTTTTAGGCGCAAGACTGCTGATCATTCAGCCTTTCTAAGTCGGCCTGTAGCTCCTCACTGTCTTTTGTTGACTGTTTAATCATAGTCAGTAACGGCCCAAAAGATGCTTTCGTTTCTTTGTTAATCTGATAATACATCCACACACCTTCACGCCGTGCGGTAGCTAGATGATTATTACGCAAGTAGGCTAAGTGCCTCGAAACAACGCCTTGGGAAAGCTCCAAAGCATCCACTAACTCACAGACACACAGCTCACCTTTGGCCACCAATAATGCCATAATTCGAACACGAACCGGTTCCGAAAGAGCTTTGAAGATATTTGCTAACGCTTGGGTATCCATTTCGTGAATTATATATGGATAGACAAATATGTCTAGAAATAAAAACTCTCACTTCCAGCTAGGCCAGTGAAGAGACAGCTCTGTTCGGCACAAACATGCTTTCATGGCCTAAATGCAAGAACTAGCATCAACCAATAAACCATCTTCTTCATTAGTACAAAAGCAAATACGCCCTTGCCGGTTTACTTTTCCTCTACTTCAATACTATCGACTTTTTGAAAGCCTCGCGGCAACTTACTGCCTCGCCTACCCCGCTCTCCATAATAATGTTCGAGGTCCACTCTTTTTAACCGTATATAGCGCTTACCAGAATGAACGACCAAACTATCAGACTCAGATAAAATCACGATAGCTTTGACAAATTCTTCTCTGGACTGCACTCTGGCACTGGGAATATTCATAATTTTATTGCCTTTACCGCGAGCCATCTCAGGTAAATCAGAGACAGGAAAAATCAACAAGCGGCCTTCATTACTGACCACGGCAATGACATCATTAGACTTATCCTTGATACGATAGGGAGGCAGTACTTTACTGCCCTTTGGTGCTGATAAGGTCGATTTACCGGCGCGATTTTTAGTTTGAAGATCGCCTAGCTTGGCAACAAAGCCATAGCCTGCATCAGAACTTAAAAGAAAACTATCATCACTTGCCCCTATCATAAGTCCCTCAAAGGTGGCACCTGAAGGAGGTTTTACCAGCCCGGTTAATGGCTCACCCTGCCCCCTCGCCGAGGGCAACTGATGAGCAGATACCGTATAAGCTCGCCCAGTAGAATCCATAAACACAATGGATTGATTACTCTTGCCACGCACGGCAAGTTTAAATTTATCCCCCGACTTGTAACTCAACCCTGCGGGATCAACTTCATGCCCCTTAGCCTGTCTAACCCAGCCTTTTTCAGACAAGACGATGGTAACAGGCTCAGTTGACAAGAGATCTACTTCACTGAAAGCTTCTGCCTCTGACCGCTCTACAATGGGCGAGCGACGTTCATCGCCAAACTCTTCAGCTACCGCTAATAGTTCTTTCTTTACAACTGTCTTTAAACGCCGCTCTGAACCCAAAATAGTTTCTAATTTATCACGTTCTTCTTTCAATTCGTCTTGTTCACCGCGAATTTTCATTTCTTCAAGCTTAGCTAAATTACGCAACTTCAAATCCAGTATTGCATCAGCTTGAATATCGGAAATTTTAAAACGTTTTATCAGTGCCGCTTTGGGCTTTTCTTCTGTACGAATAATATGAATAACTTCGTCAATATTAAGATAGGCAATTAATAACCCATCAAGAATATGCAGCCTATCATTAACTTTATCCAGACGATATTGTAAGCGACGGCGAGTCGTTTCAGTGCGAAATTTCAACCACTCTGCTAACAGCGTCTTTAAATCTTTGACTGCAGGTAAACCGTCAATCCCGATCATATTAAAATTAGCGCGGTAGGTTCTTTCAAGATCGGTGGTAGCAAACAAGTGATTCATGACGGCATCTAAATCTACCCGATTAGAGCGCGGCACAATGACCAAACGGGTTGGACTTTCATGGTCAGATTCGTCGCGCAAATCAGCGACCATAGGCAACTTTTTCGCCTGCATTTGCGCAGCAATCTGCTCTAGTATCTTGGCACCCGATGCCTGATACGGCAACGCATTAACAACAATATCACCATTTTCCTTGGTATAAACTGCCCGCATACGAATACCACCACGCCCGGTTTGGTACATTTTAATAATGTCTTCGCGCGGTGTGACGATCTCAGCCTCAGTCGGGAAGTCAGGCCCGAATATATGCTGTGCGCACAGTTCTTCTACAGATATCTTAGGGGCTTCAAGCACAGCCACACACGCCGACACAACTTCTGTTAAGTTATGCGGCAGAATATCCGTCGCCATACCCACCGCAATGCCAGTGGTGCCATTTAATAACAAGTTCGGTACGCGAGCTGGCAAAACCAAAGGCTCTTTTAATGTTCCGTCAAAGTTAGGCCCCCAATCTACTGTGCCTTGACCTAACTCAGATAATAATACTTCGGCATATTTTGCCAGCTTAGATTCTGTATACCGCATTGCAGCAAAAGACTTAGGGTCGTCAGGCGCGCCCCAATTACCCTGCCCGTCAATCAAAGGGTACCTATAGGAAAATGCTTGTGCCATTAGCACCATGGCTTCGTAGGCAGCGCTATCACCATGAGGGTGAAACTTACCAATAACATCACCGACCGTACGAGCGGACTTTTTGTATTTAGCAGATGCCTTTAGACCAAGCTCAGACATAGCATAAATAATACGCCGTTGAACCGGTTTCAAACCATCGCCAATATTGGGCAACGCCCGGTCGAGAATAACGTACATTGAATAATTCAGGTACGCATTTTCTGTATATTGTTTTAGCGATACCCTTTCTATACTGTCATCGAGAAACGTCGCTTCAGACATAAATCCTTTATCACCCTCACTACAAGCTATATTGTCAACGTATACTGCACTTCAAACATATACGATGCCCTTGACTTTAATTCATTAAGTTTTTTAACTTTGTTTTATCTATTTGTTTTTGTAAACCGCCATGTTTAGTAACTATGTTTAGTAACAATCAACCTAATAACAATCAACTTAGCAACAAACAGCTCAGCAATAATCAACCTCGTGCCTATCGCTAACCTAGCATCTATCACTGATCGAGGCATCTCTTATTCTTCTCATCATCTTATCAAAAGACTGAGCATTAACCAGAGCACCCGATTACATACAACTGTCGGTTAAATACAACCACCAGCCTAAATGGAATCCACAATATCTTAACTCTTCCCTTCTTGCACTACATTGCGGTTAACTTAAAAACCTTATCTCGCGTATCATATCACTTAACACTCATTACTTAACGCCGCTCAATACCTAGACGTCTACCACCGCCATCTAAGACTCTGCCACTCAAAATAGTACAAAGTATCAACAAGAACGACGCTACATTCCACAGGCATTGACTGCCAGGTTATTAACTTAGCCAGTTTCTAGTCGCCAAGGTGTATCTTACGAAGGCGCTGAAAATACTAGCTATTAATTTTCTAATTTCAAACAAAGATAGTTAAAGGAAAATTTATAACCGCAATGCATTTCTATCTTGCGCCGAGTCAGTTAGAATTCTATGTTTTGCTCGCGATTGATATGTGGTGCGGTCTTATTTGGGGCTTGAAGGCTTAATGCCATCATTCATAAATATTCGCATTGCTAGCAACAAACGCAGATTAGGCAATACAATTAGATGTTAAACAACGATTCATTACAACAACTTAAAGAGCTTAAGGTTACCCTCAATGCTCAAAAAGAGGTCGCTGAGGGTATTGTTAAAGGCACGCAACATCGTTATGGATTTCTCGTTGTTAATGCCAAGCAACAAATATTTATCCCACCAGAAGAAATGCTGAAGGTCTTCCCTCAAGACCGAATCAAAGTCGTTGTTCGCAAAGACAAAAAGGGTAAACCGTTTGCCGAAGTCGAAACATTAGTCAACACTGAATTAAACCAGTTTGTAGGCCGCTATGTAATCAAAGGGAATGCTCATTTTGTAGAGCCTGATGTGCCACAGCTATCACGCTGGATTTTTATTCCGCCCAAGCACCGACAAGAAGCTCAACACGGTGATTTTATACAATGTCAACTGCTGAGACACCCATTTAAGACAGGCAAAGCCCAGGCAAAAGTGCTCAGCGTCATTGGCAATGAAAAAACAGTTGGCATTGAAGCCAGTTATGCCATAGTCAAACACGGCCTACCGGAGCTTTGGCCCGAAAAAGTCGAACGACAACTAGCAAGTTCGCTCGAAGATGTTTTAAAAAAACAAGTCGCTGGCCGAGAAGATCTATCAGCGCTTCCATTCGTCACGATTGATGCACCCTCGACCCTCGATATGGACGATGCATTATACGCTGAGAAAAGTGATAGTGGTTGGACACTCTACGTGGCTATTGCCGACCCAACGGCAGTTATTGAACCAAACTCACCCATTGAACAAGAAGCCTCGCAGAGGGCCACCTCCGCCTACTTGTTAGGTAAGCGCATTTCGATGTTACCCGAAGTCATTTCTCACCACTTTTGTTCGCTAGTTGCCAATGAGCTTCGTTTAGCCACTGTCTGCAAAATCGATATACCGACTGACGGCTCGCTAGCCGGATTTCAATTCTCCGAAGCAGTCATATGCTCTAAAGCTAAACTCAATTACGCAGAAGTTGCTCAGTACCTTGACAACCCAGCAGCGCATGGCGAATTAAAAGAAAAATATCCAGAACTCGTTGATAAAATTGACGTTCTAGCCAATGTACACACAGCTTTGCATAAAAACCGTGCCGCCAATGCCATACTCATCGAAGACAATGCCGATTACCGCATTATTCTTAACGAACAAAAGAAAATAGACAATATAGAGAAAATTGAACGCAATACCGCACATCGCCTAGTGGAAGAATGCATGGTGGCTGCTAATCGATGCGCAGCTGAATTCCTTAAGCAGCATGACAACAGCGGTATTTATATTACCCATAGGGGCTTTCGGCGAGAGCGCCTTAAAGATGTCAAACGAATCGTTAACGAGCAGTATCCCGAATATGAGGTCGGAGAGCTTGATAACCTGGAAGGTTTCCGTAAATTGATTCATAAAGTTGAAGCAACTGAAAACCCTCTTCCTGTTAGGACCATTTTTAGCCGCACCTTTGAACGCAGCCAGCTATCGCTCATACCACAACCTCATTTCGGCATGGGTATCGAGTGTTACACCACGTTCACATCACCTATTCGCAGATATACCGATTTTTTAATTCAACGCGCTATCAAGGCGAGATTAAAAGGTGACAATCAATATGTCCAAGACGCTGAATTAGTTCAACAGTTACAGGAACAACTCAATGCGGTAAGAGCCTGCAGCCAAGAAATTGAACAATGGTTAAAATGCCAATATATCGAAAACAAAACCGACCAGGTATTTGAAGCCAAGATCTGTCAAATTAATAGTAGCCACCTTACAGTTCGTCTTGACACCAACGGCATTGAAGGCCTTGTCAGTATCAAGGAGCTACCAGAAAAGTACCGTTACGATCCACTTTACCTCATACATTCATCAAAAAAGCAGTCATTCAAACTCAACGATGCGCTAACGGTAAAACTTGTTTCTGTTGAACCCCGCCAAAAAAATATTATTTTTTCGATTGTATCTAACAGTGATTCTGATCATCAAAATACAACTCCACCCCCCCAAACCCTAGATAACAACAAGCAAAGTTAAATAAGCAACATTGAACATATTGCGTTAATTAAAACGGTGCGCTATTAGGAACCCGAGGAAATGGGATAACATCTCTAACGTTTTCCATACCCGTGATGTAACTCAGCAGACGCTCAAAACCCAAACCAAAACCCGCGTGAGGGACGGTGCCATAACGGCGCAAATCACGATACCACCACAGCTCATCGCCAACCCCTTGTTCTGCCATACGATGATCTAGCACATCAAGCCGTTCTTCACGCTGACTACCACCAATGATCTCGCCAATACCCGGCGCCAAAACATCCATGGCCGCTACCGTTTTCTCATCATCGTTTAGGCGCATATAAAACGCTTTTATTTCTTTCGGATAATCCATCAAAATTACCGGCCCGCCAATAATATCTTCTGCCAAATAACGCTCGTGCTCAGACTGCAAATCCGTACCCCACTCAACCGGAAACTCAAACTTTTTCTTGCAATTTTGCAATTGTGAAACCGCGTCGGTGTAGGTCATACGGGTAAATGGCGTGCTGGCCATTTTTTCTAGACGAGCCACAGCTTCTTTATCTATACGCTGTGCGAAAAAAGCCATATCATCTTGTCGCTCTTCTAATACCGCGGCAAACAAGAAACGCAAAAAATCCTCCGCCAGATCAGCATCGTCATTTAAGTCTGCGAAAGCAATTTCCGGTTCCACCATCCAGAATTCCGCTAGGTGTCGACTGGTATGGGAATTTTCCGCTCGAAAGGTTGGACCAAAGGTATATACCTTCGACATCGCCATACAATAGGCTTCTAGATTTAGCTGGCCAGAGACGGTTAAAAAAGTTTCTGTGCCAAAAAAATCTTCGCTAAAATCGACTTCACCGCGTTCATTGCGCGGTAAATTTGCCATATCTAATGAACTAACGCGAAATAATTCGCCAGCTCCTTCACAGTCACTAGCGGTAATAATCGGTGTACTGATCCATTGAAACCCCCGCTCAAAAAAATAACGATGGATAGCATTGGCTAATGTTGTTCTTATCCTGGCGATAGCGCCAAAGGTATTGGTACGCGGCCTTAAGTGAGCAACTGTCCGTAAATACTCAAAGGTATGTCGTTTTTTTGCGATAGGATAGGACTCAGCATCATCAACGAGACCAAACAGTTCGACATTAGTAACCTGGATTTCGACAGATTGGCCTTTACCCTGTGACGCTACTAGCTCACCTTCAACCCCTGCAGAGCAACCAGCCGTCATGCGCAGTACATCTGCTTCATAGTTCTCTAAATCGCTGGGTACCACCGCTTGAATAGTATCAAAGCATGAACCATCATGTAGCGTCAGAAATGAGATCCCCGCCTTTGAGTCGCGGCGCGACCTAACCCAGCCCTTCACCTGCACTGATGCGCCTGGTTTAATGTCTCCCGATAACAACTGGTTAATAGAAACCTTAGTCATAAATACCCTCTCCACTATGCAACACAAGTCACGCCATTTTCACGCCTAGAATCCATCTTATGATTGTTTGAATTTGTTTAGCTTCTAGACTGTTTATTCGAAGATATCTAAGTATAGCTATTCATTTTTTATAAGTATTGGTAACCGATATCCGGTAGCTTATAACGTATTAGTCATTGCCCGTCCATCGCATTGTCCCTATAGTAAGTACCAGAAGATTCTTTTTATTACTAAAAATTATAAAAGCAATAAAGATATATTTTTTTCAAACATAACCAATATCTTACAGTTCGTTACATAAGCTAAATATTGATTAGATAGTTAAAATAAACATAGTAAAACTTGTTGCTCAAAGTGCGTAAAAATAGAACTAACAACCACATTAATCAGTAGAAGTTAGTTAAATGAGCGGCCGTGACATTGCAATTATTTGATTAAGCTTTCGGCTTGATTAAAGTAGGCTTCACCATACTCCCCCACAACAATAAAGCAAGGAGGTTATATCATGGTAAAAGAGAGGGATGACCACCATCTGTTAAATAAGAAGCATTACATTGTTACTCGTCATATAAAGTTAGCGAGCTTTAACAGCCATAAAAAAGAACAGATACTGTCAACCGTAAGACAACTCATCGGTGTCGACAGTGTCACAATTTCAGATAAAAACGATTGCTTAACACTACAGTATGATGCCTCCAAAAGGCAGCTATCTGACTTCGAATGTGTACTTAGCAAATACCAGTGTCGGTTTTCAACCAGCAAAGTTGACACTTTTAAGCTGGGTTGGTATCGGTTTGTTGACAATAATATTTACAACAATGCGCTCCAGGACCCAACTCATATCAATGAGTTAAATATTTAGAAATGGTTACTTTACAAAGTAGTGAAAACTTGAGACTTTAAACTGCTGGATTTACTGAGTAATAGCTGTGTCGTCACGTTACACAGCGAAATATTACATAGCAAGAGTAAAAGTAAAGTAAGTAAGTGACTAACAACTTAAGTAGCTGATTGTTGAATTGTTGAATTGTTGAATTGTTGAATTAAAAGTTAAGCTTATTGGCCATCCCTGTGAAATATCTAGGCGGTTATTAAGCTATTTTGTTAAGCGGTTAAAGTTAAAAAAAATTAAACCGCGTTAGAATAAAACAAAAATATAATACTAAGTAATAATAGCCATAATCATTTTTAATCTTGTGCGCCTTTATTCTTTATATAATAGGCAGCAGGTTTTCTTCTAAAAGTAGTTAATCAGCCAGTATTGATCACGCTATCGCAACAGGCAAAAGAGGCGAAAATAATAAAAAAAGAGAGGACAATGATGCCAAAGCAGAACCTTTCGGTAGAAAACGGCTTAAGAATTGCCGCAAAACGTCCCAGTCAGTGCGCAGTGCTTATGGCCAAATACCTTTACCCACTGTTAACACAAGAAGCCTGGTTTAATAAAGAACTGCGCATAAAATTTTGTCTCTATTTTCTAAGAAACCTCTGCGATATGAGCATCGAGAAAGAAGTCGACAAAGCGCTAATGGCACGCGTCAAAAGTATGCAACTTAAAGCAGGACTGTCACTTCTGAAAAAACACCCGCAAGAAGGCGTAAAAGTACTCGTTGCCGTAATTGCCAATAATTTACGCGAGGAGCAAAAGCTGTCAATTACTGAACAGCAAGTATTTTATAACGAATTATTTGGTAAATTTTTCCCTGAAAGTCGCCTATTTGATCAGCAAGAGTCCTGGAAAAAAGCGATATAGGTTTCATGTTTCATATTTAAGGGAGGCACGTGTCCCTCCCTTGCTTTCTTTCCATATCATTATTTTTATTAATCAGTAACCCTTCACAATGCAGATAACTGTCATAGAGCATAGCAGTTAACTATTTAGTCTAACCAGATTAAAAACTCATCTAACATCTTCGCATTACCAGCCGAGGCGGCACACCACATTAATCCGAATAGCGTCATTGTAAAATTAACTTTCATCTACATATTAAGATCACGCTCTTGTGTCTCGTAGGCCTATGTGTCAAACCAATAAACACAATACACTGAACAACATGCATAACATGCATAACATGCCAAGTCTATTTTAATCACCTGTTTTTAATCACAATATAGAGGTAAGGCTGACAATGAAAAAGGAACTAGAAGACGCTAACTATATTAGCTTTGCAACCTATCGTAAAAACGGCAATGCTGTTGCTACGCCAGTCTGGTTTGCTCAAAATGGCAACGCATTGTATCTTTTTAGTGCAGGTAATGCGGGTAAAGTAAAACGCCTGAGAAATTTCTCGCGGTCAAAGCTAGCGCCATGCGACGTTAAAGGCAAAGTGCTCGGTGATTGGGTGGAAGCAGAATCTTTTCTATGTAATTCTCCTGAACAAGAAAAATATGCTTACAAACAGTTGTTAAAAAAATATGGTTGGCAAATGAGGGCCCTTAATGTCCTATCCTGGATTGGCGGCAACCTTAATAAACGCGCCTTTATTGAGGTTAATCTCAAACCAACTGAGTAGGGAGTTATGCAAGATAAGTACTATGCAAGAGTAAGTACATAGGAGCCATGCTTGAAAACAATTGGCAACCGGTAAAGAAATAGGCATGGCCTACTGGGTTCGATTTATAGACACCCTACTACCTGGGTTTGATACAAATTATTAACCATCCAATAAAGATCACGATTGTGCTAACGATTTGATCGCTAAGTACATTGACATACTAGTCTCAGAGAATTATTGTTTGCGCAAATTGAGAAATTAGTTGTCCTATCTTCCGCTAATGTACACCTCATATTCAGCGAGTAGCTAATGTAAGGGCTGAGTGACGCAATATAGTGATGGCATCCAAGGGACAAATATTGATAAATCATGAGCATATTCTGGTTTATGTTGCCATTGTTTAACACAGCCTAGCCAGTCGCTCTTTATTTATTGCCGTCTACTTTTCGGCCAGCGCTTAGATCAGGACCCATTAAATTAATAACACTAACGATCGCTAGGCCAATAAAGTATGAGTAAAAGTAATATAGTAGCGTCTCTTAACAATCCTTTCGATGACACTAAAGAAGTCGAGTTTAGTGTGCCAGGCCAAGTATCATATAAGCCAGGGCTATACGAAGCGACATTAAAAAAAGGTCATGATTTAATTCAACGTCCGAAAATGTCGGCAGGCGAAGCCAATATCAGAAAACAGCATGCAAAAAATCGCATGACTATCTGGGAACGCATTCAAGTTCTAAGTGATGAAGAACCTACTATTTTATTTCAAAACTGGGGTGAAAATCTTGATGGCGCCTCACTAGTTACCGCCATCATTACCGTCAATGGGCGGCAAGTTGCACTTTACGGCCATGACTTTACCGTACGTGCTGGCTCGATGGATGCCACCAACGGTAAGAAACTTGCTCGACTATTCGAGCTCGCTGGCAAGCGCAAGATTCCCTTAGTCGGTTTAAACGATAGCGCTGGTGCCTATGTTCCAGCTGGGGTTGGCGGACTTGACGGTTACGCCGAAGCATTTACCGCGTTAAGAAAAATTAGCGGCGTAGTCCCAAGTATTATGTGCATGTTTGGCTTTAATGCAGGCGGCGGCTCATACCTACCCCGCCAAGGTAGTTTCCTGATTCAACCCAACAACACCTTTTTTGGATTGACTGGGCCGGGAGTAGTTAAATCGGTACTAGGTGAAGACGTGACACCTGACGAACTTGGTGGACCAAGCGTACATAGCCAAAGTGGCGTAACTGACTTTGTCGTACCCGACGAAGTCAGTGCACTACGTAAAGTTAAAGAGCTACTCAATTACATCCCCAATAGCAACGCAGAGCTTGCACCTTTTCAGCCAACCTCTGACCCCATAGAACGCGAGACATGGGAAATAGATATCCTGCTTAAAAAAGCTTTCAATTCTCCAACCGGTTTTAACACACCAGTTGATATCTCTATCTTACTCCAACAGCTTTGCGACCATGGAGACTTTTTCGAGATTCAACCCGACCGCGCTAAAAATACAGTAACAGCATTGGGCCGGATGGGAGGTAATGTGGTAGGTTTCGTCGCAAATAATAGCGCCGTTAATTCAGGCCAAGTAGATATTGACGCTGCCTATAAGAACGCACGTTTTATTCGTTTTTGTAACCTCTATAACATCCCTATGATTTTTTGCGAGGATACGACGGGATTTCTACCCGGCAAGGATCAAGAGTCTGGTGGCATTGTACAAGCGGGCCGCGCCATGTTAGATGCCATTATTGACTTACGCACGCCGCGCTTTCTCGTCATTATTCGCAACGCTTATGGTGGCGCTTACGCTGCCTATAACAATTACATCACTGGTGCCGACTTTGTCATTGCACTCCCCACTACACGAGCCGCGGTTATGGGCCCAGCTGGTGTTGAATTTGTTTACAAAGATGAGTTACGTCAAATCCGTAGTTCAGTCAAACAAAAAACTGTCGATATAAAATCTACTAAATTGGCTGAAGGCATGTCCGACAACGAAGCACAGTCGGCGGCAACTGCAGAAGTAACCCAATGGGTTAAAGAACAAGAAGCTCTACTTGCAGCGCGTTACGAAGAAGAACTGATGAATCCAAACGAAGCATTAAGCCTCGGTTCCATTTCACAAATTGTTATGCCCTGCGACTTACGCCGTGTGCTGTGTAAAAATATGAACTTCCATCTAAAACATTACAAACCCGAACCTCTCACATCGATACAGCGTGAATTCCACTAAATACCAAGTTGAATGCGATTTGCGTACACGCCGACAATGATTGGCCATAAATAGCTAATACAGATTTAATAAGGTTTTTTTACTGTGCAAACAAAACAAAATTTTTACACAAATAACCCATTAATTCATAAAAACCGCCGTTTAGGGGATAGCAAATCTGCATGGATCCGGAGTTTCGACTGCTCACATATCCAGCCACTAATCATCTGCCGAGGCCCAATACGGAAAGAAGCCATGGATGTATTCGCCGAAATGGACATTACTCACTATGGCATTCTGTTATCCGAAAAAGATTCCATCATCTACCAAAATGCTTTGGCGCCAGAACTCAGAACTATACTCAATCGAAATAATGTTCACCGAGTTCCAGACTACACCGGCATCGACAAAGAGGAACGTGAACAACGCATCCAACAAATTATTCAGATTGCAAAAGAGTATAACTACAACGCTATTTTTGCCGGCTATGGCTTCATGGCAGAAGATGAAACCATGGTTAAGGCCATGGAGGATGCGGGCCTTAACTTTATCGGTCCATGCTCCAAAACCGTCCATGATGCCGGCCTCAAAGATGAAGCTAAAAGGACTGCCTTAAACGTAGGCGTGAGTGTCACACCGGGTATTGATAATGCTTCTGCCCTCGCACTGGTGAAACGGTACCCTGATACCGAAGCCCTACAAAAGCTTGTCACAGATGAAGAATTAGAGGTTGACACCAGCCTATGGCAGAACCCTGACTTATCGCTAACTGATAAAGCCGACAGTATATTGGCTGCCGCCTATGATAAAGGTATAGATCTATACACCATCGAAGAGTTAGGCGCCCAGATTCGGGAAAGTGTCGCTGAAATGTACCGTCAATATCCAGAAAATCGTATTCGTCTTAAGGCAATTAGTGGCGGCGGTGGCAAAGGTCAACGCATTTTAAAAGCACCCAGCAGTTTTGAAGGCGAGCTAGACAGCCGTATTAGTCAGGCCGCAGATAAAGCCCCCGAACTGGTATTGGAAATCCTCAATGAGGTTAAGACTACAGGTGTCGGTGACAACAAAAACGTCTTAATTGAACTCAATATTGAAACGACTCGCCATCAAGAAATTCAAGTGATTGGTAATGGGCAGTGGACATTGGCACTAGGTGGTCGAGACTGCTCTTTACAAATGCATGAGCAAAAATTGCTTGAAGTTTCGGTAACAAATGAAGACTTAGAGCAGGCGCTCATTGCCGCTCGCGAGGCCGGCAGAGAACAAGAGGCTGCTGTACTTGAGCAGGATATCAAAACGCTGCAAGCTATGGAAACCGAAGCTGAACGGTTTGCAGAGGCTGTTGGTCTCGACTCTGTATCAACCTTTGAATGTATTGTTGATCGCGACAGCCATTTTTTTATGGAAATGAATACACGTATTCAAGTCGAGCATCGCGTTACAGAGCTCTGTTATGCGTTAAAGTTTACTAATCCAGATGATACCGACGATTATTTTGAAGTGAAATCACTGGTTGAAGCAATGGTCCTACTGGCTGCTCATGGCGAACGGTTACCTAAGCCCGCAAGAACTGTCCGCCACATGGCTTCATTAGAAGCGCGTTTAAATGCGACCAACCAGGCTCTTTCACCTCACGCTGGAGGCGTTATTGAATCTTGGTCTGATCCAACTGAGCTGGAAATCCGCGACGACCAGGGCATTTCAGTTCATAACCCGGATACTGATGTATTCGTCAAATACACACTAGCTGGGGCCTACGATAGTAATATTGCGTTGCTTTTAACGATTGGCAACAATAGAAATGAAAGCTATACACAATTGGCGGAAATTCTACGTACAACAAAACTGCGTGGTAAAGACCTATGTACTAATTTGGAATTTCACTATGGCCTAGTTAACTGGTTTATCGGTGAAAATGTTAACGCAAGGCCAACCACTCGATTTATTTTACCCTACATTACAGCAGTTGGTTTGCTCAAACAAGAAGCTAACTCAATCGATCTTACTTATGCTTATCAAGCGATAACACGAGAGCATCTGGCGAGCTATCAAACCAACACTGACGCAGAAAAGGCAATGCAGCAAATTCTGCTTCGCAAAGAGTTATTGCTCACTCGACCGATTATACGCTTGGTCAAAGAACCCCATTTATTGGCGGGCTGGTTAAGCTTAAATAAAAACAACTATGTTATCACCAATGGTAAAATGGAATGGACAATAAATCCCATTATCATATTGCGGGATACTTACCATTACGTTGCAATGGAATATACTCCTGATAGCTCTTCCGCGAATCAGATTTGGGATCACGACAACAAAATTCTGCAAGACGCATTAGCATTTTACAATACATTAGAAGAAAGGCTTGGCATAACTGACTTTTATGAACTGGATGCGCACTTGTCTGAAGACAAAGCACCTGAAACATTGAGTGATGCCCAATGGTTGGCGGTACAAGCAGCCCATATCGGTTATCAAGCAGGGCTACAAATTCTCAAGGTCTTGCCCTACTTAGCGGAAAAGACAGCTTACTTCGATCTCAAGGTTAACGACGATCTAACCATCACTATCCCAGACAAACTGATGGACCCCGCTTTGCAAGATGCCATGAAGAAAGTACTCGTGCCCCCACCAACAGCGAAAGCCGATGAAATACTGGCGGCAAGCGGCGGTATGTTTTATCCACGCGAAGCCCCTGGGATGGATAAATTCGTCACCGCAGGCGATCATTTTAATGCAGGCGACCCTTTGTATATTATAGAAGTTATGAAGATGTTTAATAAGGTATATGCGCCTTTTTCGGGGACTATTGATAAAGTTCTAGTGGAAGAAGACGGTGTCATTATCCGTAAAGGTCAACCACTTTTTAAAATTACCCCTGACGAAAGAGTAATCGAAGAGTCCCCAGAAGACATTCAAGCGCGGAAACGCAGCTGCACCGATGCGTTTTTAGAACGTGCGATATAAACCGCGCCTGAAATATGGTATCAGCCGTAGAACAGCTTGCTTGCTCATCTGTTTAAATATAAAACGACGAAAGCCCGAAGGCTAGAGTCTCAACTCAGACAATAGAGGTATGTACAAATGATCGTTGCTCTAGACCATATTGCTATCGCAGTTCCCGACTTAGAAAAGTCGATTAAACGTTTTATGGAAGACTTTGGTTTGAACTACGAAGGAACAGAGCATATTGAATCCGCCAAAACCTCAACAGCCTTCTTTCCTTTACCTCCTACCAGTATCGAACTTGTTCATCCATTAAATGATGAAGGTCCGGTAAAAAAGTATCTCGACAAAAAAGGCGGTGGCCTCCATCACCTTTGCTTCAGAACCGATGATATCGAAGCTGACATAGCTCGTTTAAAAGAAAAGGGCTACGAATTTTTGTCTGACGAGCCAGCCATAGGCGCCCACGATTGCAAAGTTATCTTTATTCATCCTAAAAGTTGTGATGGAGTGCTCATTGAGCTAAACCAACCCCAAACAAGTTAGTAATCAAATTAACTTAATCTAGGTTCATATTATACCGCGAAGAGAACAGGTCCTATGTCTGACAGCAAATACCAGCCAAATCAAGCTACGCTGGAACAATGGCGTGAGCTCGTTATCAAGCAAAACAAAGGCAAAGCTCCCGAAGATTTTGTCTGGCATACTCCTGAAGGCATTGATATTAAACCCCTATATACCAAAGAAGATACTGATAATTTGCCGTACGCTAACACCATGCCTGGTATCGAGCCCTATATCCGCGGACCTCAAGCAACCATGTATGCCGGCCGGCCATGGACAATTCGCCAATATGCTGGTTTTTCCACGGCGGAAGAATCCAACGCTTTTTATCGCAAAAATCTAGCCGCAGGTGCTCAAGGCATATCAGTTGCCTTCGACCTCGCCACGCATCGAGGCTATGACTCTGACCATCCGCGGGTAACCGGCGACGTTGGTAAAGCGGGGGTTGCCGTCGATTCAGTTGAAGACATGAAAATCTTGTTCGATGGTATTCCGTTAGATAAGGTTTCCGTATCAATGACAATGAACGGTGCTGTCTTACCGGTTCTCAGCGGCTACATTGTTGCCGCAGAAGAACAAGGGGTTTCTCAGGCGCAACTTGCCGGAACGATTCAAAATGATATTTTGAAAGAGTTTATGGTACGTAATACTTATATCTATCCTCCTGCTCCGTCAATGAAAATTATCGGTGATATTATTGCTTATGCATCAAAGCATATGCCAAAGTTTAATACAATATCGATATCAGGCTATCATATTCAAGAAGCCGGTGCCGATGCTGCTTTGGAGCTCGCTTACACCCTAGCAGACGGACTCGAATATATTCGTACCGCACTCAATGCTGGTTTAGGCATTGATGATTTCGCCCCACGACTTTCTTTCTTCTGGGGCATCAGCATGAACTTTTACATGGAAATTGCCAAGTTACGCGCAGCCAGACTGCTTTGGGCAGAAATGGTTAGCCAGTTCAACCCTAGTAATCCAAAATCGAGTATGCTGCGCACCCACAGCCAAACTTCTGGCTGGTCGCTAACAGAGCAAGACCCATACAACAATGTCGTCCGTACTACTATAGAAGCAATGGCAGCCGTATTTGGCGGTACTCAGTCGTTACATACCAATGCCTTAGATGAAGCCGTGGCGCTGCCTACAGAATTCTCAGCGCGTATTGCTCGCAACACCCAAATCATTATTCAGGAAGAAACTGGCATCACGCAGGTGGCCGACCCCTGGGGTGGTTCCTATATGATGGAAAAGCTCACCAATGATATTGCCACCAGAGCGCGAGAGTTAATTCAAGAAATTGAAGACAATGGTGGCATGACCAAAGCTATTGAAGCGGGCTTACCAAAACTGCGTATTGAAGAATCCGCCGCCAAAAAGCAAGCAAGAATTGATCGCGGCGAAGACGTTATTGTTGGCGTTAACAAATATCTTTTAGATAAAGAAGACGAATTAGAAACACTTGAAGTCGACAATATTGCGGTCAGAGAAACCCAAATCAATCGCATCAATGAGATTCGCAACCAGCGCAACGAAACAGTGTGTCAACAAGCCCTGGAAATGTTAACCGCAGCGGCTAAAACAGGTGAAGGTAACTTACTAGATCTAGCTATTAAAGCCACTCGGGCTCGGGCTACCGTCGGCGAGATATCAGATGCATTGGAAAAGGCATTCGGCCGCTTTAACGCACAAGCAAAGACAATCTCTGGTGTTTACGGCGCCTTCTACCAACAAGACGAAGCATGGCAAGCCATCATCAAGGATGTCGAATCGTTTGAAATAGAAAGAGGTAGACGGCCCCGCATGCTAGTCAGCAAAATGGGGCAAGATGGCCATGACCGTGGCGCAAAAGTCATAGCAACCGCTTTCGCCGATGCCGGTTTCGATATCGATCTATCACCGATGTTCTCCACCCCTGAAGAGGTTGCCAAACAAGCCATTGAAAATGATGTACACGTGATTGGCGTTTCTTCGCAGGCAGCCGGCCACAAAACCCTAATACCTGCTCTCATTGAAGAGCTAAAGAAACAGGACGCAGAAGACATCATTGTGGTCGCTGGTGGTGTTATTCCAAAACAAGATTATCAATTTCTACGTCAAGCTGGTATTAAAGGTATCTTTGGCCCTGGCACTAAAATACCAGTGGCGGCACGACAAGTTATCGATGCTATTAACTCAGCCCGGCGCCCTTAAGAAAAATGCCTAGTCGTCGAAGAGC
>JANQMK010000227.1 GCA_028280085.1 Pseudomonadales bacterium | reverse complement strand
CCTTTGACTTTTTGAGGGAGGCTTAGCATTAGCATGAACGGTTCGTCCTGGGGTGAATCAGATTTGCCATTGGGTAAAAGGACGGGCTATGTGTCAGTTTATACCCCGTCGTTGCTGCGCGGGGTTTCGCGAGCGTCTTTGCGTGAAGACCTGGATTTCTCCACAGATAAACTACCATTCTATGGTTTTGATATCTGGACAGCCTATGAGTTGTCATGGCTGGATATGAATGGCAAACCCGTTGTTGCCATGGCTCAATTCCAGGTTCCATGTGTTTCAGATTTTGTCGTTGAATCGAAATCCCTTAAGCTCTACCTCAACTCGTTTAGTCAAACCAAATTTAAAAGTTATGCCGAAGTCGTTCAGACTATTGAATCAGACCTTTCGGTCAGTACGAAGTCTTCAGTCATGGTAGATCTGCATACATTGTCCGGCTATCAATCTGACGGCTTTGGACATTTTTTGGGAGAGTGCATTGACAATTTGGACATCACTATTGATCAATACCAACCTTCAGCGAGTCTGCTGGCCCTTGCAGAAGATGATCAAGAGGTTAACGAAGCGCTGTACAGTCACCTGTTAAAAACGAATTGTCCGGTAACAGGGCAACCTGATTGGGCAAGCATTTTAATAGAATACGCTGGTCCAAAAATTGATAGTGAATCACTGTTACGCTACATTGTGTCCTACCGAGAATATCAAGATTTTCATGAACATTGCGTTGAGAAAATTTATATAGACATAATGCAGCAGTGTAAGCCTCGAGAATTGACGGTATACGGGCGCTATACACGACGTGGTGGACTAGATATTAATCCCTATCGTTCTTCTAGTAATCAAGCTTTGCCAGACAATATCCGACTAATAAGGCAGTAAGTTTACGCAGTGAGACTATCGGCTACGGTCCTGAGAGTAGAAGTTCTATTGAAGGCAAATATAAAGGACTATTTTAAACGATTGCTCTGAACGGTTTTTGCTAGGAAATAACGTGATCTTTAATCTTCTTAACGGCTTCTTCTAACGCGTGCACAATCTTGTCTCGGTCATAGTTTCTAACTTTTTCAGTATCCATATATAGCGAGAAACCGCTAACATCATGGGCCACAAAGCTCTTTTCCGCGCCCAGATCGCGACGGAAATCAACGACTTCGTAAACTGCAACAGGCTGACGAAAACCTTTTACTGCAATTTGGCCTTTATCACGACACATGATTACGTCGCGAATAAGGGAATAAGTTTCATGTGCAATGAGTATTTGACCGGGCTCAGCCATTGATTCTAAACGACTAGCGAGATTGACTTCTTTACCTAATAAGGTGTAGTCCATACGGCTTTCTGTGCCAAAGTTACCTACCGTACTATAACCGGTATTAATCCCCATACGAATTTCTAACGGCTTTGCAATACCTTGGCCGCGCCATTTCTGTTGCAGTAACTTCATATGTTTGCGCATGGCTATCGCCATAGAGACACAAGCCAAAGTATCGGCTTTGACACCTCTACTATGAGGGTCGCCGTAAAATACCATAATCGAATCACCAATGAACTTATCAATAGTACCGCCGTATTTGATCGCGATATTTGACATTTCCGTAAGGTAATTATTAAGTAGCTCAGTTAATGCTTCGGGCTCCATTTCTTCGGCCAGTTCTGAAAAACCCTTCACGTCAGAAAAGAACACCGTTATTTTTTTACGCTGTGTCTCAAGGCGTACATCTTTCCCTGAAAATATTGAACGCCATACCGGCGGTGAAATATATTTTGATAGTTTATAGGAGCGCAATTTCAATTGCTTTTGTTGTAACAACAACTCATCTTGATTTTTGCTCATCTCATGTAGGCGCGTATTTAAATAGTGACCGATGGTATAGGCGAAGCCAATTGCAGGTATAAAAGCGCCAGCGAGCATAATTTGGCTTGGTTCTGGAGTAAAATTTATCGCATGAAAGGGAGTAATTACTGCTGCTCCCAAAATTAGCGCAACTAGTGACGACGCGAATTTTTTTATTCCGCCCACCAGTAGCGCACTTACTTCGATAAGGCTCACTAATAGCAAAATAGCCAGCAGATGAAAGTTTGCGAGGGTAATTGCCATACCCATAAACAGTGCATCGAGGTGAGAAAACAAGTTCTCATATTTTTGCTGTTGTTCTCTAGGCTGATTGCGAAGCGAAAAAAATACTAGTGCGGGGTAAGCTAAAAGCAAAAAGACAATATAGAGACCCGGTGTATCAACCCGGTAAAAATTTTCGATGGGCATACTGGCAGCCAGGCAGCCCAGCGCAGACAGCGACAGCATTGTTCTGGCATAAAATTTATAGTGAGGCGGTAGCTCGTTGGTATAACGTTGAGGTGTCGTATAATCCATACTGCTCTCATTCTTGGAACACAGAAGAAGCCGTCGCCAGTGCCCATTATTTATAATAATGTTTTCTTGGTTGCACAGATTTTCTGCTACTACGTTGTTAAGTGCGTGTTGTTAAGTACGTGTACGTTGCTAAATACGTTGTTAAGTATGGGCAATGACAGCTATCTTTGCTTACTGCAACGGCTCATCATAATATGAAGGGGTTGTTCTGCGAAGGCTTTATTTACTAAATTTGGCCTTTTTTTATCCAAAAATAGTAGTGATTACCCACCTATTAGCCCTCTTTATTTACCTGTTTATGATTAATATGCACTCTGCTCCACGTGAAAGGCCGGTGGCTAGTTGAATAGCTTTCTCATTGTTTTACAAATAGTTTTATCCCACTAAGGGCCGGTATGATAGCGTTAACAGGCACGCAAGCCAACTAAAACGTAATGGGTTGCTTATCGTCAGTAGCTAGCCATGTAAATAATTGGGATAGTGCTTCATAATGTCCAATAAACTTTGGCAGAGTACACATATGTAGCGTGATATAGCTATCTTTATTGCTGTGATATAGATCACATTAATCCTTCTGTGTTGGTGCAATCTTAGTCTGAATCCACTTTCTTAGCGTGTTATCTTTTAAGAAATAACGATCTAATTGCGTCAAATGAGCGTGTAATTCTTCTGGTTTACCAAACATGTCTTGTCGGGTAATCATATGACGTTTGGGGTTGATCTGCTTCACGACGCGAGCCGGTACTCCTACGGCTATGCTGTTGGCGGGGATGTCCCTAGCTACCACAGCACCTGCACCGATCACACTATTTTTTCCGATCGACACTCCTTTGCCGACAATGGCGCTATCGCCAATCCACACGTTGTCGTCAATAGTCACTTTACCGCTAGCTTTAAATGGCTGGGTACGGTTGTATATACCATGCCAATCTGAATCAGAAATGTAGACGTTACTGGCAAGCATGCAACTATCGCCAATGGTAATACCCACTTGGGAGCTAATTCGCACGCCTGGTGAAATCAGACAGCAGTCGCCGATGACTATACTGCCGTGATTATGCTTGTGCTGAAATGTAGTTAAACGGATCTTGCCGTCCGAAGTACCAGTAAGATGTGCCGCTTTGCCAATACGGATATTTTTACCGAATACCACAATATTCCATGGTTCCAATATCTGATAGTACTCGCCTAGGGCATCAAGCTGTGGTGCTAAAAAATGTCTAGTATAGGTATTGGTAAGGTTAGTAAACAGTTTTTTTAACCAAAATGGCCGATGTTCATGCCGCACGACGAACCTCCGGTACCTACCGAAACCATAAAATTTATACTGTTGGTTCAGGTTCGGAATAGTTACTTATTATTAACGATGCTTTATGGAGGGGCGGAATTGTAACAGATTGATTGAAGAATTGTTGAGATAGTTAATGGCCCACAGTGGTATTATTGTGTTGGGATATTAGTTTTCACCTGACTTTTCTTTCAGCGCTGTGTAACGCTCTTCTAGTTCTGTGTGTTGAACGTGGAGTTCAGTTAGCTTTTGTTGTAGCTCTTGTAGGTCCTCTACACTCACTTCGGGGTGATCAATTTGGTCTTGTAGCTCTTTGCCCTCTCTTTCTAGAGCGGCAATCTCTTTTAGCATTGTCTTACTTTCTTCCGAAAACTCCTTGACCATATTTTCAAGGTAAGGGATTTTTGCAATATTCTTTTTCATTTTTTCTAGCTGGTTGGAGAGATTAAGTGATTCTTGCTTCGAGCTAGCGAGCTGTTCTTCTAGCATATGTATGCATGAGGTCGATTGGGCTGACGCCGTTTGCATATCTTGCAGTTCTTTACTGAGATCATCCACCAATGCAGCTTTCGCTTCTATTGATTCTGCTTTCCTTAGTCTGGCTTGCAACTCAGCTACGGTTTCTTGTTGCTTTTGATTTACTTCTTTTAATTGAGTGACTTCTTGTACACTTTTAGCTAGGTTTGAGACGAACTTATTCTCTCGCTCTTCTGATGTCGTTAAGTGCTCCGAATCAATCTTACTTCTGCCGGATTGGACGAGCACCGTTTCTAGCGCAACATAGGCATCATTGTAGCTATCTAATAGTAATTCAATTGCGGCAGGGTCAGGGGTGTCACGGGTCAAATTCAGTAATTCATTATAATACTGTGATACTTCACGCTTGGTGTCTATCCAGCGTTCCTCAAATTCTGTGAAGAGTTGGTCGAGTTTTTCTAGTTGTTTTATCTTCTCTGTTTTCTCGTTTATCTCTTCTTTTAACTCAGCAATTACCTTATCTTGATCGGCGGTATCAGGCTTTTCGTTTTCCTCGTTAGTGTTTGCTGCTTCGTCGTTCGCTTCAATATCTTTTTCTTCGTTGCCTTTTTCTTCATTATCTTTGGCATTACTTTCCTGTTCGTTTTCTTTAGCTAAGTCGGCTAGCTCATGTTTGAAAAATTCAATTAGCTGTTGAATACGTTGTTCAAGAACATTCCAATCGGGGGTGCCATCACTAGAGGTTGCGGCAGATTCTCTCTCTGCGACCAGAAACATATTTCGTACTGCTGCCGTCTGACAGTCTTTCGGTGACTTTATACTAATATCAAGACTAATGTCGTTATTAGATTTTAGTGATTCATGATATTTACGCGTGTGATCTAACTGTTGGTTGACCGCGAGTTTATAAATATCTTCGGGTGGCACTTCAACTTTACTGGGTTTTTTTAAAGATGTTTTTAGCTTTTTGATTTGTTGGTTAAGCTTAGCAATATTGTTTTCGAGCAACCGCTGTATTTTTAGTTGGCGAGCTAAATAGAAGATAAGAAAACCACTTACCGAAAATAGAGCGAAGTAAACCCCAATTGTCAGATAAACTGCTGAATTTGGTATTTCCATTTCTAGTAGAAAAGCTACCTTACGTTAGAGTTCAGATCACGATGTTCTTACCCAGATAGGCTTGCTAGCGTACGAGTATGTATATGCCTGTTAATTTGGGATATTTCATTATAAATCAGTATGGTACAGACTGAGGTGATATGCGAATTGGGTGCTTATAAAACTAGTGGAATGTATTTAAAACAGATCGTTATTTGTACTTGAACCATTAAATGCGCAGAACTAAGCAAAGATAATGGCAGATAACAGATTACTTAAGACGTATAGACAGTGATAATGTGCGCTGAAGAGTACTGATATTAACCACAAGTAGTGCGTGTAGTGCATGAATTACCGTGGTAGAAGATCTTGGCGCTGATCAGTAGCTCGGTTTTGACTTATTGTTTGATAAGCAGTAAGTGGCTATTCTCTTTTGGCGAGCGGTAGCGCTGAGTAATTGTCGTAAATTGCTATAAATTATATTAATATTCAAATACTTAATGCAAAAGGTTGGATTGATCTAATGGATGCATTGGAAATGCTTTGTTCTCGGGTTTCGGTGCCGAAGTTGATAGAACCTGGGCCAAATCAACAACAATTAGAACAGATTAAGTCAGCAGCATTGCGTGCCGCCGATCATGCACGTTTGCAGCCTTGGCGTTTTCTCGTGATCAGTGGTGACGGTTTAGAAAGATTAGGCGCTATCTTTGTGGAGATCGCTGCTCGTGATAATCCTGCCGCAAGTAGCGAAGAACTGGGCAGGGCTAAATCTAAACCATTGCGAGCACCAACGATCATAGTCGCTATTGCTTCGATCAAAGAGCATCCCAAGGTTCCAGAAATTGAGCAAATATTGTCTGCAGGGTGCGCTGTGCAAAATATGCTAAATGCAGCTCATGCTATATCCATTGGAGCCATATGGCGTACGGGCCCAGTGGCTTATGACGCCTTATTGGCGCAACGCTTGGGTTTAAGTAGCAATGAGAAAGTGATTGGATTTATTTATTTAGGGACACCGGCTGGAGCACTGAAATCGGTACCTAGCAACAATACCGATGATTTTTTTGAACAGTGGTAACGTTAAAGTCATGTTTGTAATGTGAATAGTTCATTGTTTGCTTTTGCGGCCTTGCTAGGTTAGAGTACGCGCGCTTTGTATGCGGTTTTAACCTTATGTTGGTATAAACTGAGGCAAATATAAATCGTAAAGAGTAAAGAAAGATAGAAAGAACAAAAACAAAGTTGTTGAAATAAGGAGAGGTGTCCGAGTGGTCGAAGGAGCACGCCTG
>JANQMK010000190.1 GCA_028280085.1 Pseudomonadales bacterium | reverse complement strand
AGTGATGGAGATGGGCATAAGGTGAGTGATGAAGCGTTACTGAAAGAAGCACTATGGACAATCCAGCAGCTTAAACAAAAGCTAGATTGTCAGCAAGCTGGTCGCGTGGCGGTGAACAGCGATATTGCCATTATTGGCATGGCGTGTCAGTTTCCGAAAGCCCAAAATATACAGATGTTTTGGCAGCAACTGTGTGAGCAGTTCGATGGAGTGAGCCATTATCCCGATAGCAGGTTGTCAATGCTGGGTATCGATAAATGTGATTTGGGATATGACTTGGCAAGTATTTACGGCGGGTATCTTGAAGGTATTGATTTATTTGATGCTGAATTATTTGAAATCTCGCCGCGAGAAGCACGTTGCATGGACCCTCAGCATCGACTGTTGTTGATGAATGCTCATCAAGCAATAGTGGATGCCGATATTCAACAACAGCCCAATTTTTCTCGCACCGGTGTGTTCATTTCACATTATGCGAGTCAGTACGGTCAGCAACACAATAGCTATGATGCTAACAGTGCATTGTATTTTGCCACCGGCAATGCCTCATCCATTTCGGCAAACCGTATCTCTTACTATTACAATTTTTGTGGTCCCAGTTTACATGTGGATACAGCCTGTTCTTCATCATTGGTAGGTATTGATCTAGCTTGCCGATATCTGCGGGATAAGAGTATTGACTACGCGATTGTCGGCGCGGTTAGTCTTAATATGCACCCTCATGTGACGCGTTTATTGCAAGATGCCAGTATGCTTGCCAAAGACGGAAAGTGTAAAACTTATGATGCTGCAGCCGATGGTTATGTGCCGGGAGAAGGTGTTGGCATTGTGGTATTGCAACGATTAAGTGATGTAGAAAATAATGAGACTAAGGTCTATTCCATCATTAAGGCGAGTCATGTTAATCAAGATGGAAAAAGTAATGGCTTGACTGCGCCTAATGCCTTAGCACAGGAGCAGGTAATTGAAACGGCTTTTGCCAAAGCCGGTATCGATCCTGGCCGTGTCCAGTATGTAGAGACCCATGGTACGGGGACTTATCTCGGAGACCCGGTTGAGATAGAAGCCTTGGGTAATGTTATTAGTAAGGAACGAGATAGTAGCAGTCATTGCATTTTAGGCTGTTTGAAAACAAATATAGGGCATCTTGAACCTGCAGCAGGTATTGCCGGGTTAATAAAAGCATCTCTATGTATGTTACATGGCAAGATTCCCGCTAATAATCACCTAAATAACCTCAACCCACTATTGGATATGGAAAAGTATGCTTTTGTATTGCCTGAAAAAGTACTTGATTGGCCGGCAACAGAAAAAATTGCGTCGATTAGCTCGTTTGGTTTTGGCGGTGTTAATGGCTGCGTAGTATTGCAAAATGCAGCGTATCAGAGCAATCTTCCGCATGATAAGCCGTTAGCCGAAAATGATTATCCATTACGTAATTATCTGTTACGTGATTATCCCCTTTATCCATTCCAACTGAAATCTTATTGGTTAAAAGAGACAGCCAAGCCTACTGCTGTCGAACGAGATATCGCCGGACTCAAAAACGGCACTGGGTTGGATATTGACGGTGGTATTAATGCGGCCGCAGAGTTTCTGGCCTATCAAATAGATGATTCTCCTACTGAGTTGTTGCGAGTGTCGCTGGTTATTGATAAAAATTTGCCAGGTATTATGGATACCGGTAATTTCCATATTGGATTTTATATCGAGTTTATCTACAAAGTTTTTGCTGACTCTTTTAATGTAACGTCAATTTGTATTAACCGCATAGATTTCTTATGCGCATTGTTGGTATCTAGGCAGTTTTTTACCAAGATAAAGATGATAATTGAACCGGCTAACGAAGGACGTTATAAAGTAGACTTCTATTTCAAGTATATGAGTGATGGCTCCTCTTGGTCCCATGCGGCCACTGCATCAGTTACAACTCGTGTTGATGACAGTGTTGGCGAGAACGAGAGTTTACCAGCTGTTAATTTAGCTGCGGGGTTATCGGGTTCGATATTGTCGAGGCAACAACTTTATCAACGCTACCAAGCGATGGGCTTTTCATGTCAGGGTTTTGTTAAAGCAATCCAATCGACCGAGCTTTACGATAATGCTAGTCGTTCAATACTACGGGCTAACTTCGACACTGATACCTATCGGTTAGGTGCCCATCCCGGTTGTCTCGATGCCGTACTACAACCGGGTTTTATGTTGCTCGATAAGTCTATTAACATGCCATATATGACATTGTTCATGGAGAATATCAATATATGCAGCCGCTTCGATGCAAGTCAACACTATGAAGTATACAACCAACTACTTGCAGTTAACGCTGCGGAAGTTGATCAATTTGAATTGTCCTGGGCGGTGTTGAGTGGCAATGGTGACGTTTGTATTAGTTGTAAAAAAACAACGCTAAAGAAATTATCGTCATTTGGTTCCGCTCCAGCTATTGATGCTGAGCAAATGCCTGAGATAAGCGCGGCAGCGCTATTGGCTGAAGTTGCTGATTTGTTGGAAACTGAGCCTGAAGATATTAAGACCGATCGGAAATTGTCAGAGCTTGGCATGGATTCAATTATGATGATGAAACTGCAAGTCATGCTAGATTATGTTGGTATTTCCATACCGGTGACTGACTTATATGATATGACAGTTGATAGCTTATCGGCAGTAGTAGAAAAGTATCTGACGGCGAGTGCGCTAAACGGCGATAATTTACATGATGATGACTTATGTGATGACGGCCTACATGATATTAGTAACCACGCTAAACGTAATGGTCATAGTGGTGTCGACTTGTCCGTTCCAGTACGACCAATAAACCAAGCGCGTGAACCCTACTCGCTAGATAAATCACGATGGTTATCAGGAACCGATCATCAACAAGCGAGGTTTCGGCTTTACTGTATCCCCTATGGTGGTGGTTCAGCTTCACTCTACAAACATTGGTCGCGCCAGTTAGCCAAGGATATTGAGTTAAAAGTGGTTGAGCTACCTGGTCGAATTGATCGAATCACTGAAAAACCCATTGAGGATTTAGATGAGTTGTCATCTGCTCTGATAGATATTGTTGAGCATGATAAGCCGTATGCTATTTACGGTCACAGTATTGGTGCATTGATCGCTTATGTGTGGATTTTAGCTATGCAGCGACAACGGTTGCCATTACCGCAACGATTATTTGTTGGTGGTTACACTGCGCCGTCTGTTCCCAATCCTTATCTAGCGACCATCAAACGGCAACTGCAAGCTTGTGGTGTAGATCGTATTCCGAATTATAGTGATTTAGCAGCGGATAACGCATTACTGGATAAGTACTTCGATATTTTTCGAGACCATCTGCCTGCTCAGTTGAAATCACAAGATCATACGCTGATAAAGCTGTTTGCCGTAGCGTTGGCGGCGGATTTGCAATTAGTCGATGGGTTTGTCTTTTCGCAGCAGAATAATCTGCTTGAAATGCCAATTACCGCATTACATGGCGAGAGGGACGATCGGGTCAGTGTAGCAGACATGGAGGCTTGGCAGCAGCTTACTCAGGGAGAGTTTAGATTCCATCGATTACCAGGAGATCATTTTTTTCTGCATCAAGATCAGTGTCAACACGAGTTGATCAATATCATTAATCAGGAAATTGTAGAGTCTTAATTCTTTTAGTCCACTGCCAGCACTAGTGGCGACATTAACCGAATGAATCGCGCAATATTTGCACAGAAATTTAATTTTATTTGGTTAATAAAATGATCGGATTAAGTATCGCTCGTTTTTTCAGCTTAATTATGCTGCTACCAATTTAATTTATACCTTAAGTTAACTGCCAGTAAGTGCGGTTGATATGGTATAGTTTTGCCTGGTCTTTGTTTATCCAAAAGCCGGAGTGATCCATGTTAATAAGTAATATTGAAGTGATACCGGGGCGTCGCATTATCAAACACCTCGGTATGGTGCAAGGCAACACAGTTCGCGCTAAACATGCGGGTAGGGATATTATGGCAGGTTTTAAAAATATCTTTGGTGGCGAATTAAAGGGTTATACAGAATTGCTCCATGAAGCACGAGAGGAAGCTACTGCCAGAATGTTGGCTCAAGCTGAGGCTATCGGGGCAAATGCGGTAATCAATGTACGTTTTGCTACATCGTCCATTACCGCTGGTGCTGCGGAACTATTTGTTTATGGCACTGCTGTTGAATTAGAGTGAGTCATTAGTCATGGCTGATCTCATTATATTTTTTACTCTGTTAGTACTGGGCTATGTGTTTGGTCGCATGGCCGAGAGCAAACATTTTAAATCTATTATTGAAAGAGAAAAACAATACGCTAATGTGCTGACTTTTAGTGAGCGTTTACCGCCGCCGGGTTTGGGTAGTGTGGAAGCCAACTTGGTTGTTGGCAATGTTGTGGTTTCGATTGATTACTTCAAAAAAGTGGTGGCCGGTCTGCGCAGTATTGTTGGTGGACGAGTTTCAACTTATGAAACTCTCATTGAGCGCGCCCGTCGTGAAGCCGTCCTCCGCATGAAAGCAGAAGCTATTGCCAAGGGAGCAAACCATATTATTAATGTTAAATTAGAGACGAGCTCAATAGCGAAAGGCGCTGGTCGGCAAATTGGGTCGGTAGAAGTGTGCGCCTATGGTACAGCCTTAACAAAGGTTGCTTAGAAGCTATTGCATGACTGAATAGAGTTAAACGAGAGACAGTGAATGCAGATCTATGGACTACGAAAATAGGCAAGTTCCAGAAGGTATAAATGTCTCGGAAGCTAGTCCGCTGGCCGATTTTTTTATTTTAGCGATGGGCGTTGGCGCGCTCGTGGTGGCAGTGGTTTTTGTTTTATCGCTAATGGCCGAATGGTTTGTGCGGTACATTCCATTTAGTGTTGAGTATGCACTTGCTAATAGTCATTTTGTGACGGAAGCTATCGAGCAGCATCAGCAAACTGATCAGTCAGATAAACCCGCACCTGACGGTGACAGTGAACATCGCAAGCAAGCCTATCTACAAAATTTGGCAGATAAGCTTGCCATTGCCCAACAGCTGCCAGCAGATATGTCGATTAGTGTCCACTATGTTGATGATAATGTGGTGAATGCTTTTGCTACACTCGGCGGTAATATTATTATGCATCGAGGCTTAATAGAAAAATTACCCAATGAAAATGCATTAGCAATGGTGCTGGCTCACGAGATTGCCCATATCAAGCACCGTGATCCCATAGTAGCACTGGGTCGCGGTATAACAGTTGCTATTGCGTTATTAACCTTAGCAGGTTTTGAGGAGAGTGAATTAATACAGGGTATGATAGGGCAGGTGAGTTTGATGACCCAGCTCAGTTTTAGTCGTGATCAAGAAGTCGCTGCAGATGCTGCGGCATTAGAGACCTTGCTGGCTTACTATGGGCATGCGCAGGATGCCGAAGTGCTTTTTCAGGTGCTACAACAGGAAGAAACCAAAGGGATGAAAATACCAGAATTTTTAAGTACTCATCCACAGACCGAAGAGCGTATTAGTGCCATTCGTGCTTTTCAATCAAACCATCTAATCAATAAATCACCGGTCCCTTTACCCCGTTTTTTCCGCGATGAAATATCTGGCAGCGAGTTATCGTCGGATGACGCAAAGCCTTAAGGCTTCTGCGGGTAACGAGGTAAAGCTATGCTCCGATTCTGTCACCAGCGAGGCAAAATTATCTTGTCATTTTAGAAATAGATATCAGCTGTTAACCGTACTCGTGTTCCATGCCCCTGTGAGATATAGCGTGTGCTATCGTCAATGATAGTGAGTGAGCTAAA
>JANQMK010000174.1 GCA_028280085.1 Pseudomonadales bacterium | reverse complement strand
CTCTAGTTATGGGGTTAGTCGGCGTACCTATGTATATTTGCGCCACGGCTTCAACGCCTATTGCGGCGTCGCTGTTAATCAATGGTGTGTCACCGGGCGCTGTACTGGTTTTTATGTTGGTGGGGCCGGCCACGAATATAGGGACCTTAGGTATAATAAACAAGCAACTTGGTAGGCGTGCACTGTTGAGCTATTTGTCGGGGGTTGTAATAACTGCTTTTGTTTTTGCCGCTATTGTCGATAATTTCTTTATGGATTTGTTTGCGTTACAGACCCAGAATATTTTGCAACATACTATGCCACATAGTGGTTTTGACTACGCAGCGAGTGCCTTATTCGCAGCTTTACTCATGATGGTTATGATAAGAAAACAAGCGTCCAAGTTTGTCCAAAAATCTGTTTCATAAAATCTGTTTGATGAAATCTAGTTAACAAAATCTACGCTACCTCAATGGTCTGGCTAAAGGAGCAGTGCGTAACGCTACTATCGTCCTTTGAGTTTGCTTATGGGAGTGCAGGGTACCGGTATTAATTTACCCATGTTGCCTTATGCATATATCGCAAAAATGAATTTAGAGGAGAGAAAAAGTAATGCGGCTATTTATCCTCTAGGTGATTAGCGATATAGTCAGCCTTCACTTTTTTTACAATAATAAAAATATGTTTTATAGCAAGTTGGTCAATTAATTAGTCTACTTGTAAAATCATGGATGGCTTGATCGAAATATAATCGATATTATTTGTTGAGCTGCTCTGGTTGCCAGACCTATTTTCTGTCAGGGATAATAGGAAAATAAATCTAATAATTAAAATAGGATACTTTCACTTGCCATGAGCGTTCCCACGATCCATGAATGGAAAAATTTAGGCCAAACTGTTGAGTTGCTAGGCCATAATATCTTTTACATTGACACCGCTGAGACTCATAAATCCGTGGTTGTACTGATTCATGGTTTTCCTACCTCAAGTTGGGACTGGTCGAAAGTGTGGCCGATTCTCAGTAAAAGTTACCGATTAATTTGTATGGATATGCTTGGGTTTGGCTATAGTGATAAGCCTAAACACCATCACTATACCATGATGGAGCAAGCTGACTTGCATGAAGCGCTATTTGAATATCTCCAGTTAGAACAATTTGTTGTGCTGGCGCATGATTACGGTGATAGTGTCGCGCAAGAACTGCTGGCCCGACAAAATCAAGGTTATGGTATTGGCCATTGGCAAGCCGTATGTTTGCTAAATGGTGGGCTATTTCCTGAAACTCATCGCGCTCGTTTTATTCAAAAATTGCTGATCAGTCCGTTCGGTCCAATTGTGAATCGGTTTGTCAATAAACGGCGTTTTCAACGCTCATTAAAGGCCATTTTTGGCAGAAAAACCAAACCACGTGCTAATGAACTGGATAGTTTTTGGTATCTAGTTCAGTATGGCGGCGGCGACAAGCTGTTCTATAAGCTAATCAATTATATGACGGAACGTAAAATTCACCGCGAGCGTTGGCTAAATGCGTTAAAAGATAGCAAAGTCCCTATCGCCTTGTTGAACGGTTCACAAGACCCGGTTTCCGGTGCCCATATGGTGGCGCGCTACCAAGAGTTATTAGGTCCACCAGCCATGCTAGTGGCTTTGCCCTTAATAGGCCATTATCCACAAGTTGAAGCGCCTGAAGAGATAGCACAGCATTTTTTGGCGTTTATCAAACCGTTATATCGCAGTGGTAATGTAGTCAATTATACCGTTCTTGATATACCTGAACCGTTTTCTTAATAAAGTTTGTTTTTTGATCGTATTTGATCAAGTCTAATACGTCCCAGGCAAATACAAAATGGCTATGAGTATTTGGTCATGATGTAGGCTTTTGCGCCAGTTTGTAGTGTCAAGTAAGCGTATTCTCTTGCTAAAAATAAGCCATATTGCCTAGCGACAATATCGATGAAAGTCCATTGGTCTGCTAGATTTAATAGTAGGGCACTATATGGATTATTAAGACTGATCTCTTTACTTAGGCTGCTACTTTGCGTATCGGCTAAGTTACCAGTCTCAGTTGGCTACCGTCAGTTATCAATAATATTACTTCTGCCTTTAATAAACACTGGCGTAATGGCTAAGGAGGTTAATAGTGACTGGAAATTTATCTATTAAACAAAGACTCGTTTTTGCAAAGATAGCCATTCTCAGTATCTTGGTTGCCATAGCCGCCTTTGTGTTTGTGCAACTGGCGGTGATAGAACGGCATGTTAAGGGGATTGCCCAAGATGATATGCAAATTGTCGCTCTATTGACATTGATTACCGAAAAACAGTTAGAGCAGGAAATCCAATTTGAGAAGGCATTTCGCTACGCCGCATCGTCACGCGATGGAAGCGGTATCAATGAAAAATTTACCCAGTCGATTAACCAATTTAATCAGTTAAATGTTTATTTAGAAAAACATATTGCCGACGGAAAACGCCTGTTAGACCATATTGACGGTAAACACACGACAGGTACAAACAAATTTAGCAGCATTAACAAACGTTTGAAAACACTGGCACAGCTGCACATACAATGGGTGGCAGATGTGCGTGTTATTTTCGCGGCGTTAGAAGTTGGTGATCTTCAAATTGCTGCTGACAGTGCTGAAGAAGTGAGTGTGAAAGCTGAGTATCTTGCTAAACAGCTAGAGTCAATGCTAGAAGGGGTAGAAAAGCGAACTCAACAAGGGATCTTAGATGTCGGCAACGAAATTAGAACGCTAGAAAATCTTACGGTCATTTTGATTGGTATAGCGGTAGCTGTTTTTAGTTTAGTTAGCTGGATGGCCATGCGTTTTATCCAGCAGGGTATCTCTGCTTCATTATCGGCTTTGAAAGGTTTAGAACGTGGCGATTTTCGCAGTACGATTTCAATTAACGCTGCAGGCGAGATGGGTGAAGTATTGCGCTATATTGAATCTATGCGAAACAGGGTAGGAGACCTGTTAAACATGGTGGATGGTTCTACTAACGATGTGTCTAATGCTGCAAATAACTTAACTGGAATCAGTGAAACAATACAGAATAATGTTGAAGCGCAGGCACTAGAAGTACAACAAGCCGCAACCGCATTATATGAGATATCAGCAAACTCCCAGGAAGTCTCAAGTAATGCGACGTCGACACATCACGCTATCGAAGCCGCAGCTACTCAGGCTAACCAAAGTGAACAAGCCAGTAGCCAGGCGATGCAATACTCTCAGCAGCTGGTTGATAGCCTTGCAGTGAGTAGTAAGGCGCTAGCTGATTTAGAAAAGCAAAGCCAGAGCATTGGCACAATGCTAGACGTGATAAAAAGCATTGCCGAGCAAACCAATTTACTGGCATTGAATGCAGCTATCGAGGCAGCACGAGCGGGAGAGCAAGGGCGAGGCTTCGCCGTAGTTGCGGACGAGGTTAGGCATTTGGCGATGCGGACGCAGGAATCGACAACTGAAATTGAGTCTGTAATAGAACGTTTGCGTAAGGGAACCCAAAGCGCAGTGCTAACAATGCGTGAAAGTAAAGAACTTGGTGATAAGACGATAGAATTTTCCAAACATTCAGGTGAGTTTATTAATGAGGTAAATAAGGCGATCGCTAAGATCAACGCGATGAGCAAACAGATCGCTAGTGCCGCTGAAGAACAAAGCTACTCCGTAGAAGAGATAAATCGTAATGTAGATAAAATTAACGAAGCGTCGAATTTTAGTGCAGAACAGGTAATAGTCGCTTCGCAGGCTAGCGAGCAATTGGCAGCAACGACAGACTATTTAAAACAAGCTGTTTCTAGCTTTGATTTACCTGATGACAGTGGGGTGACAGAGCAAGAGTCTTCTAGTGCTGCACGTTCAACTGGCGCGCATTAAGCCCTCGGCCTGTGGTGACTTATTCGCTTGCTGTATACTTTTTTCGCTGACGTAATTGAACTAATAGCATCCTTTCTTTTTTAACTATCCTTTCATCGAGTGGCAGTGAAGGTGTTTTGTATAAAATAGCCTGTCATGTACTAGTCGAAAAAATTGAAAATCAATTAGAGAAAGATCTTTGGCTGGCAGCTATTCGGATAGAGAGTATTAGCCTGGTTCTTCTATTAGCTTAGTTCCTCGCTACATTTTCGAAGAATGCATTACCGAGGCTATGTTGAAAATTGGGTGCAAATGGTTCGCCTCCGACAGTATTGATAGCACCGGTTTGCAATCCAAAATTTAGCCATTACCCCATGTGATGTCGATGTTAGTGTGGTGTACTCGTAAGTTGCTACAATAAAGAGGCACGCCTGAGATTCCCTTTTGCCATATAATAGTCCAAAGATTGTTTTGAATATCGTGTTATCGTCTTCGCTGGAAAAAATGTCAATACATGAGTTATTGCTTATCGAGGCCTAACTTTCAATTGCTACCACAATTCTTACATTGCGTGGGGCTTTCATTATTCCACGTTTATCTTTATAAAAATTAATTGTGAATCTAATACGAACTAGGGCTTATGATTGTAAAGCCAGTAAGTTTAAGACCCTAAGGTCAACATCTTACATTTCAACTAATGATATAGTCACGCGGGGCGAAGGCTGTGAAAGCTTTAGTAAGGTCGCTGCGTTTACAAAATTGACCAATTAGCATATTCATAAAGTAATGCTCGTTACATTTTCAGTTAACAGTATGGTTCATGAGATTGGGCTGTATGAATTTTTTAGTAGCACTATTGCGTTGATGAAGTAAATGAGTCGGCATACTCATAAAATGAATCCTGTTCAAATAAACTGAAATAATTATTAGCAATCTGAGTATTTAAAACACTTAAATTCAAAGTAAATCGTGAAACTCTATACAAGTTATAACTTTATCTGTTTCAAAGGCTAGGTAGCTTGTCAAATGCTTGCAACCTATCAACTTCATGTGACGAGTAGATTCATGAATGGACTATTCATGAATGGACTACCAAGGGTTGGCAATGGTATGTTTACACCTTCAGACGAAATTTCTGAAGACTATAAGCGCAGGATAGCGGTTCATGAGAGACAATCAGGATGTAAGTTCTCAGTGCTTTAGTTGCTGTTTAATCGGTGGCAGTTCTCTGCTGGTTAAATGTGGTGAACTTTTGCTTAAGCAGGGTCACCACATATTGTTTGTGTGCTCTCCAGAACTTGCGGTACGCCAATGGGCTGACAAGCTTGGTATAGCTATCACATCACATATTGAAACCGGTATCGCTGAATATTCAAAATACCCGTGTGACTACCTATTTAGCATTGTCAATCTACATATGCTGAGTCAAACCGTGCTTGATTTCCCTACTAAGTATGCCATTAACTACCATGACGGTCCGTTACCAAGGTACGCTGGTATCAATACGACTTCTTGGGCCATATATAATGGTGAAAAAAGTCATGGCATATCATGGCATATTATGGAGAAGGGGCCAGATGAGGGAGATATATTAAAGCAGCGTGTTGTTGCCATAGAGTGTCAAGATACAAGCTATACCTTAAATTTAAAATGTATTGAGGCTGGTTACGATGCATTTAAAGAGTTGATTTTAGAGTTAACCACGGGCTTTGAAGATCTCAAAGCGCAAGACTTTGCGCTGCGAAGTTATTACCCCGCTTATAAGCGTCCTGATAATGGGGGATTCATCTCCTGGGAACTATCTGCAACACACATTGTTGCAATGATAAGGTCATTTGACTTTGGGCCTGAAAAAAATACATTTGGTTTAGCCAAATTATGCATTGGCAAGCATGTCATTGCGGTGAAGGCGGTTGAACTATTGTCTGGTCGGGCAATAGCTCAACCGCCGGGAACAATTATAAATTATTCCGAACAGTGGCTCGACGTTGTAGCTAAAGATAATGTTTTACGTCTCTCGCAATTTTATACTCTCTCAGGTAACCCGCTAACATTGCAAGACATGATGCAGAAATATTGTCTGCAAAATGTCGCTCAATTTACGGATTTAGATGAAGATGTGGCAGGGATACTCGCTGTCACCCAAGCGGCTGTGTGTCGTCATGAGGCTTTTTGGGTCAAACAGGTTACGAACTATCGTAACCCGGATCTATTCCACATTAAGCCGATTGACAATGACGTGCCATTAATGCGGGAAAAAGGCCATGCGTCGAACTCCGGGCGAAATAGGTTTATTATTAAACCGCCCAATAGTCTCAAGGCGTTAATTAAAAGATACAATAGCACTGCTAATCCAGAGATTTCTGGCGCATTGATGTTATCAATATTTGTTTCCTTTGTTAGCAAGCTTGCCCAAAATGAAACATTCTCATTGAATTTAACCTATCCTCAACTGAAAAAAACGCAAAAGAAATTGGCTGGCATTTACGCCAGTTATATACCCTTTGCTTTCACACAAACACAGTTAGAACAAAACATTTATCAGCTATCAACATCTGTTGAGCAAAGTTTGCTAACACTTATAAAAGCCGGTACCTACCTCTATGATATCGGTGTTCGATATCCAGCCCTGGTAAACAATTCGATTGATGGTTTGATACATGTTGAATTGGCTGAAACGGTTGAAGATACGGCCGGGCTTTCTCGATCTGGTCCTTCTCGATCTGGTATAGGGATAATAATTGCTACTGAAACTGACGAATACCTGTGGGATATTGACACTCAAACTTTTGGTATAACAATGGGTCATCAATTGCAAAAGCAGTTTACCGCATTTTTAGGCAACTTAGCCCGACAACCGGATAAATTGGTAAGCGAATTGTCATTGTTATCTTTGCAAGAGAACGATAAGTTAGTCCACGATATAAATCGCACCTCCGCTTCCTATCCTAATCTCTGTATACATCAGCTATTTCAGAACCAAAGTAAAATGGCGCCGGAAGCGTGTGCTTTATCCTATGAAAGCCAAGTACTTAGCTATCAAGCTTTAAATATAAAATCAAACATTGTGGCCAGTCACTTACATGCCCAAGGCATTGGACGTCACGCTTGTGTTGCGCTGTTTTTTGAACGATCCATTGATATGGTGGTTGCCTTATTCGGCGTTTTAAAATCTGGCGCTACCTACATACCCCTTGATCCCATTTACCCTGCTGATCGCTTATCTTATATTTTGGAAGATGCCGATGTCCGTTTAGTTTTATCACACGGTTCTGTCGATACAGGGTGGTTAAAAGCACCTTTAGAAGCGCTGGATATCAATCAACTATTTTATAATAGTCGATACAGTCATTATTCCGACCCACTAGCATTAACATCCCAAGTACCTACCGCATCCGATATCGCCTATATTATCTATACATCGGGTTCCACGGGAAAACCGAAAGGGGTCAAGGTAACTCACCGTAATTTAACAAACTTTTTATACGGGATGACTGACAAACTTGAGCTCACTACACCGGTTAAAAGTTTGGCGTTGACCACCCTTTGTTTTGATATTGCTGCACTAGAACTTTATTTGCCACTCATATTGGGTGGGCAAGTCGAGATTATCTCTAGCAAGCTTGTTGCTGATGGTTTTTTACTAAACAAAAAATTGGCTCAGTCGGACGCTACACTGATCCAAGCGACACCTGCAACGTGGAAGATGCTCATCGCGTCGAGTTGGCAAGGCAACCCAGAAGCGACCTTACTGTGTGGTGGGGAGGCCCTACCGAGTGAATTAGCTAAACAATTATTGTCGCGTGGAAAGCAGGCATGGAATATGTTTGGCCCTACAGAAACAACAATCTGGTCATCTATGTACCGTTTAACGGATGACAACAAGATAGCGATTGGAAGACCGATTTCGAATACCCAAATGTATATTTTAGATAGGTATTGCCAACCTGTACCTGTCGGTCAACCTGGTGAACTCTATATTGGCGGGGATGGTGTGAGCGCAGGCTATCTAAAACGCGACGCGTTAAACCGTGAAAAATTTATTGATGATCCGTTTAGCAACAAAAAAGACGCGAAATTATTTAAAACTGGAGATTTAGTCTACTACGACACTGACTACGATATTCGATATATCAACCGAATAGATGAACAGGCAAAAATTCATGGCTATCGTATTGAATTAGGGGAAATTGATAGTCTCATGAATGATTTGCCAATGGTGAAAGAGGCTGTCGTTAAATTATATGAGATCGCGTTAGATGAAAAACGCTTAGTCGCCCATATCGTATTAGAAAATAGTACGCCTGAACACAACCCGGCAAAAGCAATCCATGACTATTTAAACGCAAAATTGCCTCACTATATGGTGCCTGATGAATACGTCTTTATGGACAACTTGCCGCTGACGGCGAATAAAAAAATAGATCGAAAGGCGTTGCAGTTACCAGTAGATAACAGCCAAATTTCACATGCTTGTTTAGCAGATGCCACAGATACCGAACAGCAGGTTCACACCATTTGGACAACTGTGCTGTCGAAGAAAAATATAGGTGTCGATGATAATTTATTCGATGTAGGGGGAAATTCAATCTTACTGGTTTCTATCCAGCGTGAATTGATAGCACTTTTTGATAAATCGATTACTCGGGTAGATATGTTTCGCTATCCAACCATTCGAACCTTATCTCAATATATTGATTCGTTTGGGGAGGCGCCTCAATTTGCTAACTTAGAACGAAGGGGCACTAGAAAAAAAGATTTTTCAGCGCTTAGGACAAAAAGGTTAAAAGCAAAACGAAAGGCCCGTTTAGTTGAAACCCGTGATTGATAGCTGTTGCAAACAATGAAGTAGATACGAGTTTTTTGGGGGAGGGTAGTAAAAGTGAGTTCTCATTGTCATGTCTGTTCTTTACGGAACACGCATCCTGGCGTTAAAGTGTATGAAGATGGTGAGTGTAATCTTTGTAAGCTGGAGGTACCTGAAGGTTTAACTGATAATTGCTCTTACTCGCAGGAAAATTACGATGAATTTCTTCAAAGCAAACCAAAATTAAGCGTAAAATACGATTGCTTATTCATGTACAGCGGTGGCAAAGATAGTACCTATATGTTGGATCGTTTTGTTAACGAAGAAAAACGAAGAGTGCTAGCTTATACTTTTAATGTACCTTTTTATAGTGACAGTACTGCTGAAAATATTCAGATAATCCGCTCTAAAATAAAAACCGACTATAAAATCGATCAAGATGATGCCAAGATCATTAAACTGATGCGACATCTTTTTAATCACCATCAGCCTAATGGTAAAGGAAAATACCTTGACGAGAAATTACCATGCATGTCCTGTCGTGACTTTTTTGTTTTACGGGCATTGGTGTTTGCTTATCGTCAAGGTATTCCTTACATTGTATTTTGCGCTGATCCCCAACAAATAATTACCATTGAGACAAACATAAAAAAGATCATTAAATCGTTTTACGCCCGTGCAGGAAGAGAACTCACTGCTGAATTATTTGGCGAAGACTTAGAAGATCTATTATTCGCCGATGATGAAACACTGCCAAAAATTATTTTTCCTTTTATTGGTATCAGGCACTCTTACGATCCGGAAAAAATTGTTGCAGAAATAAAGCAAAAAGGGCTGTACATCTCATCACCTTTGGAAACCCACTGCACGCTATTTCCATTGCTAAATTTCTATTCTTTCAAACACTATAATTGTTCGTTTTACAAATTAAACATGTCGAGCCGTGCTCGGGAGATTGCCAGAAATCCTCAAAATAAACGTTCAACTTTTGGCATAACGTTTAACGATGGTAACAATATGCTTGAAACTGAGGAACGTTTTAAACAATTGGTCTTTGAACTCGCGTCGGGGGTCAATACCAACCAAGATCAAGACAAACGTCTGTTAGCCGTATTTAGCGATATGGGATTTGATAACAATGTTGCAACCTACCTAACGGAGCAATTTCTTTCGATGCGTCACATCTCAGATAAATTAGGCATTAAGTTAATTCAATAAGCTGTTGGTAGAATAAACTATAACGAAACAAGTGACGATAATAAATTTAATAAGATCAGGAGTTAACGATGAGTACGAGTTTTAGTGCTAAGGAATCAGACATCGCCATTATTGGACTCAGTTGTAAATTCCCCGGCGCAAATAATGTTAGCGAATTTTGGCATAATTTGCAGTCAGGTACTGAATCGTCAACAGCCTTTAGTGATGATGAATTGCAAGCAGCCGGTGTGCTTCCGGCCAAGTTGCAGAATCCAAACTATGTCAAGGCAAATAACATAATTCCTGATGTAGATATGTTTGATGCAGGCTTCTTTGGCATCAGTAAAAAAGAAGCAGAAATTATTGATCCACAACAGCGACTCTTTCTAGAACATGCCTATTTGACGTTAGAGAATGCTGGATATGATTCGTTGACTTACGAAGGTCTTATCGGTGTTTATGCGGGTATTGGTATGAACACTTATATACTAAACAACTTGCGTGACCGATACCAGCAAGCTTCTAGCATCGAACACTATCGATTAATGTTGGCCAATGATAAAGATTTTCTCCCAACGAGAATATCATATAAATTAGATCTAAAAGGGCCAAGTTTATTGATCAATACGGCGTGTTCTACCTCATTAGTCGTGGTTCACATGGCCTGTTTAAGTCTACTAAACGGCGAATGTGATATGGCGCTGGCGGGATGTGCTGCCATCAGATTCCCTCAGGTGGCTGGATATGAATATCAAGAAGAGATGATTTTTTCACCCGACGGTCATTGTCGTGCTTTTGATAGTGACGCTCAGGGAACAATATTAGGTGATGGATTAGGTGTTATCTTATTAAAACGACTGGAAGACGCCATAGCAGATAGAGATACTATTCATTGCCTCATCCGCGGGTCGGCGATTAACAATGATGGCGCTATAAAAACGGGCTTTACTGCACCAAGTGTTGAGGGACAGGCGAAAGTTATTCTTGAAGCGCTATCTGCTGCCGATATTGAAGCAGATAGTATCGGTTATGTCGAAGCCCATGGGACGGGCACTTCTTTAGGCGACCCGATTGAAATTGAGGCATTGACACAAGCGTATCATGCTTACACTGATGCGAAAGGTTATTGTGCTCTTGGTTCGGTGAAAACAAATATTGGGCATTTGGATGTCGCTGCCGGTATGGCAGGCCTAATTAAGACACTACTGATGCTTAAGCATAAAACCTTAGTGCCGACACTCCATTACCAACGAGCCAACCCGGATATTGATTTTCACAATAGCCCTTTCTTTGTCAATACCGAAACGACCGAATGGTGCAGTGACGGAAGGCCCAGACGAGCGGGGGTTAGCTCCTTTGGAATAGGTGGTACCAATGCGCATATTATTATGGAAGAAATGCCATCGGTATCGCCAACAGCCGAGACGAAGGTAGCGTCGCATTTGTTAATGCTATCAGCCAAAACTGAAAAAGCTTTGCAAAAAATTACGTCATCATTGTCAAGTCATTTAAAGCGTAATAAAGACATTGTATTAGGTGACGTTGCGTTCACCTTATCAGTAGGTAGACGAGCCTATCCTTACCGTGCCTATGCAATATGTGAAGATAGTGGCGATGCAGCCTTAACGTTGGCGTTGCAAGAAGAGACGCATTTCTTCAAACAAAACGATGTCAGTGATCATCCCGTTATCTTTGTATTACCGGGAAACATAGCTAGAAATGACATTACTTTAACCGATGAACTTTATCATAATAATCTACAATATCGACAAGCGGTCGATGAGTGTGCTGAAATTGTTTTTAATTTGACGGGCCAAGATATTAAGGAATTATCCGACCAAACCGCAAATAGTATTAACACTCAATTGGATGACCAAATTAGACTATTTACATTAGAGTACGCGCTCATGACTATGTGGCACACCCTGGGTGTAGTACCGAGTGCTATATTTGCTTCCGGACTAAGCCAATATAGTGCTGCCTGCATCTCGGGCGTATTTAGTCCTGAATTGGTTTTAAAATTTATCTGTGCCAATAACGACCTAGATGAACAGGCCCAATCTGTAGACGATCAGCGCCAACGGTTGCTCACGGAACTGATAAAGTCTCAGAAAACTACACTATCTTTACCTAAAACCCCGTTAAAGCTTGGTTATGATCAACATCGATTGACCGAGCAAAATGCGTTGGATGTTAGCTACTGGGCAAAGATATTCGGAACAGCCGATAGCGATGAACATAACATTACTGATTGGTCATTCGAATCCAGTAACTGTCACTTTTTACTGTATCATGATTCACATATCACAAATACTTTTGTAGAAAAGCCAGCCGGCTCAGTTGGCACGATTGTTAAATCAACTAGCGCTCCCAACAAGCTGGCAACTAGCTTGGAAAATATGGGGCAGCTATGGTTGCAAGGCGTTAAAGCCCGCTATGAATTGCTTTACAGTGACTGGCAATATCAGCGTATTCCTCTAGTCGATTACCCCTTTGAACGACAGCGGTATTGGATTGAAGCCGACGCTCAGGAGCGACCACATCAAGATGGGAGGCAGAGTGAACTACTAAAAATGTTGCAAGAGAAACCGGCGGTGGGGCGCAAGCAATTGTTAGTTAGCCATATTCAGGAAGAGTTTACTAATATTCTTGGTCCAGAAGCGAATAAGCCAAATGAAAACGAAAAGTTACTGGACTTAGGTATCGAGTCACTTGCTTTAATTGAAGTTGTTGCGAAGCTGGGAACTCAACTTGAACAGCAAATACCCCCATCTAAAATAGTTGAGTATCCGACAATCGCTTCATTCGCGGAGTATATACTTGATCAACGGGGGCTTGGTTTGCAAGAAACTAATGTGAAGGCTACGCAAGATAGCGGGGAAGATAGTGTCACTGCTGTTGCGATAACACAGGAACAACCGTCAGCGAATAGCAGGCGGCAGTTGAGAAAACGCCTTAGAGCCTAGGTATTGTTATCTAATTAGATGGTTTTCAAGTTAGATAACGCCTAAGTTAGATAGTTGTTAAAATAGATTGTTCCTAAAATAGATTGTTCCAAAATAGATAGTTTTCGAGTTAGATGATTTCCAAGTAGCACACGACTGCAGTACTCAGCCATTTCTGGCTTCCCGTAGTATTTAATGTCTTACTGTCTGCGCGGCACCATTAATAAGCGAATAGTAGCCCAGTTCGCGGTTAACAAATTTGATTGGAGAAACCCATGAGTTCAAATGGACACCCCAACGATACGGATATTGCAATTATATCGATGGTCGGTCAATTTCCTGATGCTGCGGATGTTGAATCCTTTTGGGAAAATCTAAAGGCTGGCAAAGAAGGCATTACCCGGTTTTCCGATGAGGAGCTACTTGTCGCCGGTATTGATCCAAAACTTGTTAGTAATACCAGTTATATTCCAGTACATGGTGTTATTGAAGGTGTCGAATTATTTGATTGCGGTTATTTTCAGATTTCACCGGTTGAGGCAAGTTTTATTGACCCGCAACAGCGAATTTTTCTTCAATCGGCTGCCGAAGCAATAGAAAAAGCTGGCTACAATTCGGAAAAGTACTCGGGTTATATTAGCGTTTACGCTGGGGTGTCAACAAATACCTATTTACATAGACATCTCTACCCCAATCAAACGCCACAAACAGCGGCGCAAGAACTACAAGTGATGGTAGCCAATGATAAAGATTTTTTAGCTACCCGAGTAGCTTATAAATTAAATTTGAAAGGTGCCAGTTATACTGTGCAGACGGCCTGTTCAACCTCCCTTGTCGCTATCCATTTAGCATGCCAGGGCTTAATTAATGGTGAATGCGATATTGCATTGGCTGGGGGCGTAACGATTAAATTGCCTCAAGTGAGGGGCTACCTTTATGAATCGGGTTCGATCTTTTCAGCGGATGGTCGAGTACGTCCTTTTGATACTGAAGCGAATGGCACTGTACTTGGGAATGGTGTTGGCATCGTTGTTTTAAAACTATTAGCTGAAGCACTTGGCGACGGCGACATGATACATGCTGTCATAAAAGGTACTGCAACAAACAATGATGGTGCGTTTAAATCCAGCTTTTCAGCGCCGAGCAAGGACGGTCAAGTTCAAGTTATTAAACTTGCCCATGCAATGGCGGGTGTTTCGGCTGAAAGTATCTCCTACGTAGAAGCTCATGGTACCGGCACTTCGCTGGGTGACCCCGTAGAAATAGCTGCTTTGACGGAAGCTTTCGATTCTAGCTCAAAGACGGGTTTTTGCGGTGTCGGTTCAGTTAAATCCAGTATTGGTCATTTAGATGCCGCCGCTGGTGTGGCTGGTGTTATAAAAACAGCTTTGATGTTGCAGCACAATACATTGGTACCCAGCCTCAATTATACTCGTGCCAATCCCGACATTGATTTTGACGCCGGCCCCTTTTATGTCGTGACCGATCGGCGCAAGTGGCGAACCGACAGTAGTTCTCCACATGGGCCGTTACGTGCAGGTGTTAGTTCATTTGGCATTGGGGGTACCAATGCGCATATCGTTTTGGAAGAGCCACCCGTCTTGGAACCCTCTGGCGCGACACGCCCGTTTCAGTTGATTGTATTATCTGCACACACATCTGAGGCGCTGCAAGCGTTAGCAAAAAAATTGACGGCGTTTCTGCAGAAACATCCGACCACACACTTAGGTGATCTTGCATTTACCTTGAACCAAGGACGTAGAGAATTAACCTATCGACACACTATGGTTTGTCAAACTGTTGACGAATGCCTTCTTGAACTCGGTAATATCGACGGGCCGAGTTTACAACAAAGCGGCACATTGCAAAATGCTGCAGAGTCTAGCGCGAAGCCGCTACTATTTGCATTTACCGGCATTGTTTCGCAAGCCCATAACCTCGGACTTGAGTTGTATCGCGAAGAGTCAACATTCCGCCAAAATGTTGATCGCTGCGCTGAACTATATTATGAGATATTTCAGCATGAGTTGCTTCCTATTCTCTATCCAGACCTAAATGGCCAATGTTCGGGTCAACATACGAGTAATGGAAAAATTGGTAATCAGTATCGCCATATTAGATGCTTCGTTTACCAGTATGCACTGGCGAGACTATGGATGTCTTGGGGGATTATGCCTAGCGCTTGTATTGGAATAAGGGAGGGGGAGTATGTCGCTGCTTGCATAGCTGATGTACTGACATTAAAAACTGCCATGGTATTGGCGGGTCGGCAAGATCTATCAGAAGACGAGCGTGCAGAGATTAGTAACACCATTGAATTCAGCCGGGCCGACAATATCCAGACTGACAATGTCAGGGTCGCCCTATATTCCAGTCAAACTGGCGCGCTGATTGCGATGCAGGATTATGGTGACACCGCGTACTGGTGCGAGAGCAAATCAGCTGTGAACCATGAGTTTGCAGGGATAACTAATCTAGTTGAACAAGGGGATTATTTGTGCCTCGAAATCAGTGACAACTCACTGCTTACGCAACACCTATTAGCGTATTCGCCGGCTGAGTCCGAGGTACAGACTATGGCATCGGTTGCCAGGCAATCGTTAGATAGTAGTCCCTTAAGTGGCATATTAGCCACACTGGGCCAATTATGGTTAGCGGGCACTGATATTGATTGGGGCGGTTACTATCAGAATGAGTTTCGTCATCGTATCCCTTTACCGGGCTATCCTTTTCAAGGCGAGCCCTGTTGGTTACCCGAGAAAAGCGATGTTGCCAAATCACGTGATACTTCAGCAGTGATGCACCCGTTAGTTCACGCCAACACATCGGACCTATCGGTACAGCGCTTCACATCAAGGTTTACTGGAGAAGAGTTTTTTCTGAAGGACCATCAATTAAAAGGAGAAAAAATCCTTCCCGGCGTTTGTCACCTCGAAATGTCACGCGAGGCGATAACAAAATCAACTTCTGCGTTACAGGATGACTCGGTGATACAACTGACTAACGTTACCTGGACTCAACCTATTGTTGTTACTGACGCTGAAAAAGAAGTGCACATTCGTTTAGTCGACGGCAAGAACAAGCAAATCCATTTACAAATATATTCATCAGATAAAGAAGAAGTAATCCATTTCCAATGCAACGCAGAGGTTAAGCAACGGTCATCGCAAGAAAACAGTGATGCACCCTTGCATCTTGATTTGAGTGCACTCCAATCTATTATGGACCGCGGTAAACTAAGTCAAACAGCATGTTATATGGCTTATAAAAGCTTGGGATTAGAATTTGGCCCGGGTCATCGCGCGATAACGTCGGTTCTTCAGGGAGACAACCAAGCGTTAGCATGGTTGTCATTGTCACCGGAAGTTGCGGAATCTGAGGGCGATTATGTTCTTCATCCGAGTTTGCTTGACGGCGCATTACAGTCATCAATTGGTTTGTTATTAGATGCTTCAACGTTTGAAGACGATGTGGTGGTAAAACCAGAAAATTTAGCTAGCTTAACACTCCGGTTGCCATTCGCGTTAGGCCAACTTGATGTCGTCGGTTCCTGCGATGCAACAATGCTAGCTTGGGTTCGCTATTCCGAAGGCTGTAGTCCTCTCGATAAAGTTCATAAATTGGATATCGACCTCTGCGATCTGAAAGGTAATGTAAAAGTACGCATGCGACGCTTCAGCTATCGGGTCCTAGAGGGGAATTTATCGGCTACGCCAGCGTCGCTAAGTATAAATGAGCTTCGCCAAGAAGAGGCCGCTAACCTTCAATCCAATACGCAGCAACTAATGCCCGTGTGGAAGCCCCTGCCAGACGATAAGCTTATCGCCGAATCTGTTCCTCCTTCGATCCTAGTCATCACTTGTGCCGGAATAACGACTCATTCAAATCAGCAGCGTCTTTCCTGGGTTCGAAATTGCTTCCCCGATGCGCAATGGCTTGAACTAGGTGAACAGGCAACTGTTCAAACTATTCAACCTAGATTGGCTAACTATGACTTCGATCAACTCGTGTGGATAGCGCCTGATGCTGAGCAGACTGGCGCTCACGATGGGCCTGATCTATCAATGGTCGAACAACAGGAACTAGGTGTTATCCAACTATTTCAGGTTATCAAAGCACTATTGATCGATGGCTACGATGTAAAAAAATTATATTGGACCATCATTATTCACAATATTCAAATTATCGGCCAACAACAATTTCTCTCGCAACCGGTGATGCCAACCCATGCTGCTGTCATTGGTTTGGTAGGTAGTTTGGCAAAGGAATATCCTCATTGGCAATTACGTTTATTGGATATCGATAGTTTTGGCACGGCATCGGCAAAAGACTGTTTATCTTTGCCATGGAATAAGCAAGGGAATAGTCTAGCCTGTCGTGGTCGAACTTGGTACTACCAACAATTGGCTACCATTGATGCCTTGCCATCTAGTCGCGACCTCTACCGAAAAAATGGGGTTTATGTCGTTATTGGAGGGGCTGGCGGTATTGGTGAAGTCTGGAGTCGGTACATGATGCAGCATTACCAAGCGAGCATTGTGTGGATAGGCCGACGGGAAAAAGATTTCGCCATCGAGAGTAAAATTCGTGAATTAAGTGCGTTTGGCCGAGCACCATTATATATTGTGGCCGATGCAGCTCAATACGACGCCTTACATACAGCACTTGAAGAAATCAAGACAATCTACCCGAAAATTCATGGCGTAGTTCATTCTGCGATTGTATTGAAAGATCAGAGCCTTCTGACAATGAGTGAAGCGCAGTTTAGAGCCGGCTTGAAAGCAAAAGTCAATGTAAGTGTCACCATGGATGCGGTATTTGGTAAAGAAGATCTAGACCTTATGCTGTTCTTTTCTTCTTTGCAATCATTTGTGATGGCACCGGGACAAGCCAATTATGCTGCCGGTTGTACGTTTAAAGATAGCTTTGCATTATGGCTAGACCAACAATATTCCTATCCAGTAAAGGTCATGAATTGGGGCTATTGGGGGAGTGTTGGCGTGGTTACAGATGCTACGTATCGCGCTAGAATGGCAGACTTCGGCATGGACTCAATTGAACCTGTTGAAGGAATGGAAGCGCTACAACATTTTCTTAGTACGTCAATAAATCAGATGGCTTTCGTTAAATTAACAGAACCTCACATGTTGATTAACAAAGGACTTGTTGATGAGAAGGTGCATTATTACCCCAGCGACCTTACTAACTGCCTTCCTCAGGTCGAAGAGATCTTACGTCGTCGTGAAACAAGTGCTGAATTAGCTGAAATAGAGCAAGAAATCTCATTAGATAAAGCCGAGTTCGCAACCATTGAACCGCTGCTAACTGAAATCTTGCTCGCCAACCTCTTATCTTTAGATCTGTTTACTTCAGGTGTAACTAGTCTAGCTGGTTTGCGGCTTAAAAAGGCACCACCAATATTTTACGAACGCTGGTTAACAACCACTATTGCTTTTTTGCAGAGCCAAAACTGCTTGAATTCAGCATTGGCTGTCCAGCAAGAAGTCAGAGACCTAGCAACATTATGGCAAGAATGGTCGGAACAGAAAGCAGCTTGGCATACTAAACCGAATTTACATGCAAAATGCAACTTGGTTGAAGCCTGTTTGAAATCACTACCGGCAATTTTGTCTGCCCAACAGTTAGCAACTGATGTCATGTTTCCACAATCGTCGATGACGTTGGTAGAAGGCATTTATGCCGGCAATCCGTTACCTGATTATTTCAACGAAATATTGGGTCAAACGCTAGTGACTTGTATCCAACAGTTACTTCGCACTGTACCGCAGCGAAAAATCAGATTGTTAGAAATAGGTGCTGGTACTGGCGGCACGACCGTAAAAGTACTAAAGATGTTGCAGCCATTTGCCGACAATATTGCTGAGTACTGTTACACAGACTTGTCGCAAGCTTTTTTAACACATGCTGAAACAAAATATCAACCTGATTTTCCACAATTGACCACTGCCATCTTTGACGTATCTAAGCTGCTAGCAGAGCAGTCGATCGCTTTAAATCACTATGACATCGTCATCGCGACCAATGTATTGCATGCCACGCCAAATATTAGAGAAACATTATTTAACGCTAAGGCGGCGTTGAAGAACAATGGAGTTCTATTATTAAATGAACTCAATGAGTGGTCTTTGTTTACCCATCTTACCTTCGGTTTGTTGGAAGGCTGGTGGTTATATGAAGATTCCTCGCTACGTCTCAATGGCAGTCCAGCGCTATCTTCTCATAGCTGGGAAGCTGTGCTTGATGATGTAGGATTCGATAGTATTTTCTTTCCTGTTGAGCATGCCCACAGCTTGGGACAACAGATAATTGCAGCAAGTAGCAATGGTGTTGTTAGGCAGCGATTAATCGACCAAAACAAAGTACCAGAGCAAACAGCCAAGGATATTACTGTTGCGCCAGGGATAACCAATTCCACAGTAGTGACTGATGCCGATAGACAAACAAGTCAAGAAATCGACTCGCCCAGCAGTTTTACCCACGGCGGCGCAACCGATCAGATGATGCAGGAATATGTGGTAAACGTGCTGAGAAGGTGTATTGCAGAAGCACTAAATATGGCTACAACTCGAATTGAAAGTGAACGCAAGTTCTCAGACTATGGTGTAGATTCAATTGTCGCCGTACAGCTCATCAACCGTATTAACGACATGCTTAATACTCAATTGGCTACTACTGTTTTATTTGATTACACTACCTTATCAGCATTGGCTGAATACGTTATCGCAGAACATGCAAAAAATGTCGAGCATCAAGATCAAAATCAAGAGCCGCTATCTCTCCCTCATATTCAACCCGCGTCACAGCCTGGTCTAGCAACAGCGGATAAACCTAATGCGGACTCCGTTAATATCGACCAGCTTTTTAAACATCGTTCGAGAACACTGAAACAATTCGACGATATGTCGGTGGCCGAAGCCATCAGTGACCCAAAAACACGCCAAATGAATAAAGAGCCCATTGCTATCATTGGCATGAGTGGACGATTCGCCGATTCAGAAACATTGGAGCTGTTTTGGCACAACCTTAAGACGGGAAAAGATATGGTGCAGTCTCCGTCTCGATGGCCGGAATCTGCCTGCGCAGACGTCATATCTCCAGCGGTAGACGCTGTTGAACATACTTATTGTAGTGATGGTAGTTTTATCGATTCATTGGATCTTTTTGATCCTGCATTTTTTAATATATCTCCGCTGGAAGCGACTTACATGGACCCGCAACAGCGACTCTTCTTGGAAGAATCATGGAAAGCATTAGAAAACGCCGGTTATGCAGGAAAATTGCTGAAAGAAAAACAGTGCGGTACTTATATCGGTTGTAGTAGCTCAGACTATATGAAGTTATTTCAACAGGTACCTCCGGCTCAAGCGTTTTGGGGCAATGACTCCTCCGTGCTGCCCGCGCGGGTTGCCTATTATTTGGATTTGCTTGGACCCGCCGTGGCCATCAATACGGCTTGCTCGAGTTCTCTTGTCGCAATGCATTTGGCTTGTCAGGGATTGTGGTCTGGGGAAATCGAAATGGCGCTATCTGGCGGCGTATTTTTGCAGGCAACACCATGGTTCTATCAGCTGACTAATCGGGCTGGTATGTTATCGCCCAAAGGCAGGTGCCATGCATTTGACTCGCGAGCAGATGGCTTCGTGCCCGGTGAGGGTGTGGGTATCGTTATATTAAAACGACAACGTGAAGCGCTAGCAGCTGGCGATGTCATTCATGGCGTGATCATTGGCAGTGGAATTAACCAAGACGGTAGCACGAATGGGATTACGGCGCCTAGTGGAAAAGCCCAGGAAAAGCTCGAACGATCAATTTATGAAGAATTTAATATTCATCCGGAGACGATTCAGGTTGTCGAAGCCCATGGCACTGGCACTTCATTGGGTGACCCGATAGAGTACAATGCATTAACTAATGCATTTCGTCGCGATACTCAACACAAGCAATTTTGTGCAATTGGTTCAGTAAAAACTAATATCGGTCATGCGGCAACGGCGGCCGGGGTGGCCAGCGTATTAAAACTGCTGTTATCGTTTAAACATAAACAGATCCCACCATCTCTGCACTACCAGGCTGGTAATCCCGCTATCAATTTTGATGACAGTCCATTTTATGTAAATACCGAATTGGCTGACTGGCCTGTTGGCGACAGTAAATTACGTCGTGCGGCAGTAAGTTCGTTTAGCTTTAGTGGCACCAACGCCCACATGGTTCTCGAAGAAGCCCCGGTATTTAGCAGGGAAGCGATTGAACGGCCGGGTTACTTAATCGTATTGTCAGCCCATAGCTTCAAACAGCTAATACAACAGGCGAAAAATCTACTGACTTTTTGCCAGGATATGTCCGAGCTATCACCCTCCGAACTATCATTTTCTGAACTATCATTCTCTGAACCATCAATGAATGACATGAGTTATACGCTGTTTGTTGGTCGCAAGCACTTAAATTATCGTTTAACTTGTATTGTGCAACACCAACAGGAATTGATCGATAAACTGAAACAGTGGATTGATACCGAGTTCGCAAGCCAGCTTTATGTCACTGAAGTTCAAGAAGGCGAAGTGCGCCAGCAGACTGCACTGAAAAAGTATGGCAACCAATGTATCGACCGTTGCCGCCAATTTACTAACAGCGAAACTGCCAATCCTATAGAGTACTTAGAACAATTAGAAACTATTGCTGATCTTTACAACCAAGGGTATTCTTTAGAATATGATCAGTTGTTTTTATCTGAATCACGCCGGTTAGCTTTACCGACTTATCCGTTTGTTAGGGAAAAATACTGGGTATCGACGGAAACATCGCCAGACTATGCGATGACATATTCTCTTACTCAGCGTGCAGTGGGTATGACCAACGTGATTCACCCATTGTTGCACCAAAATATTTCCGATCTATCCGCGCAGCGTTTTAGTACGCGTCTGACAGGCCAAGAATTTTTCTTAACCGATCATAAGGTCAAAGGTGAGAAAATGCTACCTGGTGTGTGCTATCTTGAAATGGCCCGAGTCGCGGTAGAAAAAACTGTTGGCCGAGTAGAAAGAAACACGTTTATTCAGTTAACAGATATTGTTTGGGTGCAGCCAGTTATAGTAAATGATATCGCTAAAGATGTGCATATCAGTCTATATTGTCAATCAGATGATCAAATTAATTACGACATTTATACCCATTGCGACAAAAGCGAAGAAAAAACGCTGCACGCCTCTGGTGTGGCTTCATTGCAACTTGATGACATGGCGGTTAACAACCAGCAATATCGCCTTGATATAACGCGATTGCAGGCGGAGATGGACCAAGGTGTATTAGCTGCTGAAGATTGTTATTCCGCTTTTGAAGCTATGGGCGTATGTTATGGCGCTGGTCATAGGGGGATTGTTGCGATACATCGAGGCAAAAATCAATTGCTTGCTCAGTTATCGAAACCAATGTCATTAAAGGAAACCATAAATGACTATGTATTGCATCCAAGTTTACTGGACAGTGCTTTACAGGCTTCTATTGTTCTAACGTTAGGTCCAGACGTGTTAATCGAAGGCGAACTTGACGCTCAAGCGGGGAGTAATCGGCGCTTAACGTCTCCCTTGCCATTTGCCCTCGAAGCTATTGATATTCGTCACCCTTGTACTGATGACATGGTAGCCTGGGTACGTTACCCAAGCGGATGCGGGCCAACCGATAAGGTCCAAAAACTGTCAATTGACCTCTGTGATACAACAGGCGTAGTCTGCGCCAAATTACGGGGATTTTCTACACGTGTAGCCAATTCCCAAGCTGTGTTAAATCAACAAGCAGCGTTAAATCAGGTAGCGTTAAATGAAGTAACGACTCAGTCTGTTGGCGATCACGCCTCATCAGGTACGCTATTGGCAGCACCCGTTTGGCAAAACGTACCATTGCCTATTGATTCGATAGTCGAAGATACAAACGGTAAAGATGCTGAGCGCCATATCATTTTCTGTGATATTTCTTTATTTGCTGATCAGACACAAGTGCAGTCGTTAACGCAGCAGATTGAAGCGTGTCATTGCTTCGTATTACAGGATACGACACAAGGTATTGAAGCCCGCTATACAGATTATGCGCTGCGTTGTTGTGAATACGTCCGAAATTGTTTAACACAACGGATATCCAGTCAGCTATTGATTCAAATAGTGGTACCCGCTGATGGTGAAAGTAGGCTATTGGCAGGGCTATCGGGTTTGTTGAAAACGGCTACCCTCGAAAACCCCCATTGCTTGGGACAACTGGTTCAAATAGAGTCAACCACCTCACTAACAGCACTCAGCGATCAACTTCAAACAGCAGCGACGGCTTGTTTGCAATTTCCGTCAGGTGAACAAGTTGTACGGTATAGCAAAAAACAACGTTACAGATTGGCATGGGAACTTGTCGATGAAATAAAACAAAATCGGCCTCCAACTTTCCCATCTTTCAAATACGGTGGTGTGTATCTCGTTACGGGCGGGTTAGGCGGGTTAGGGAGCATTTTTACCCGTGAAATACTTTCCCAAGCTGATAAGGTCACCATAGTTTTGGTAGGACGTTCTATATTAAAGGATGAATCAGCGATAGCGGCATTAAAGGCCCAAGGTTCGGAGGTAGTTTACCGCAATGTCGATGTTTCCAAGCGCGAACAAATCATAGAGCTAATAGAGTATATTCGACGTTGCCATGGTGAATTAACGGGTGTGATTCACGGTGCTGGGACACTCGCCGATAATTTCATCCTAAAAAAATCCCGTGATGATATCCAGCAAGTACTCGCGGCAAAAGTGGCCGGTACGGTAAATCTGGATCTAGCAACAGAGCATAGTAAGTTAGATTTTTTTGTATTGTTTTCCTCGATCTCAAGCACGTGGGGCAATATTGGTCAAGCCGATTATGCGATGGCAAACGGATTTTTAGATCAGTTTGCTCAATACCGGCAGCAATTAGTTAGTGATGGGCAGAGGTATGGGCAAAGCTTAGCGTTGAATTGGCCTTTGTGGCAGTCGGGTGGTATGTCGACTGGCGAGACTCAACAAACCCAGATGCGTGAAAAACTGGGCTTGCTACCCATGACGACCGCCGATGGTTTAACTGCCTATCACGCCAGTATGGCAAGTCAACGTCATCAAGTTTTAGTACTATCCGGTTACTTGTCTCAACTGCGGGACCTTGTTTTCGCTCCTGAAAAATCAACAATAAAGTCAACTCCAGAAGCAACAAATAGCAATCTAGTGGATGACAATAACAAGGTGCTATTAGATGACTCGGATGTAAAATCACATGCGCAGCAGCTTGTGAAAAAATACGTGTCCACAGTACTTAAACTGCCGGTTAATCATATAGATATTAAAGCGCCTTTGGAAACCTATGGCATTGACTCTATTTTGGCGATTCAATTAATTAATGAACTTGAAACAGTTTTTGGTAATTTACCTAAGACCTTATTTTTTGAATATCAAACCTTAACGGAATTGACTGACTATTTATTAAGAGAGCATCAATCCGCATTAATTAACTCACTCAAGTTAAATGAATATCAGCCGCAAAATGGAATCGGTAACCAAACCAAGGTTACGACAATAGACGAAAGACATGGAATTAAGCCGTTAGCCAAACAAACCGAAAAAATGGCCAAACGGTTGCCGCCGTTTTCTGTTCGGTCATCAAGTGTTAGCAGCACGATATCGAATAGAAACAATACTGGACGACTCGACATCGCCGTAATAGGTATGAGTGGACGCTATCCACAATCAATTGATCTCCAGGCATATTGGGATAACTTAAAGGCCGGGCGTGACTGCATTACTGAAGTTCCCAAATCTCGCTGGGATTGGCAGCAGTATTATACCGACGATCGTAGTCAAAAAGGCAAGCATTTCAGCAAGTGGGGCGGGTTCATTGCAGGGGTAGATGAATTTGACCCGACATTTTTTAATATATCGCCGCGGGAAGCTGAATCAGTTGATCCCCAAGAACGATTGTTCTTATCTCATGCCTGGATGGCGTTGGAAGATGCCGGCTACACGCGGGAAGGCCTAGGCCGTATAACAAGCTCTCCAACAATCAATAAACAATTAAGAAGTGAATTTTCTAACCAGATAGGTGTTTATGTTGGTGTAATGTACAACGAATATCAGTTATTTGGTGCTCCGAGTAGTCCGGCAAGTATTGCCAATCGCGTGTCTTATTCGATGAACTTTCATGGGCCAAGTATGACAATCGATACCATGTGCTCTTCATCACTCTCGTCAATGCATATCGCCTGTCAGGATTTGAAGCAAGGTAGAACGGGACTGGCTATCGCGGGTGGTGTAAACGTGAGTATCCATCCCCAAAAATACCATATATTGAGTACAGACCAGTTCATTTCAAGTAAAGGGCATTGCGAAAGTTTTGGTGAAGGCGGCGATGGTTATATCCCGGGTGAAGGCGTCGGCGTAGTGATTTTAAAACGATTAGCTGAAGCTGAACTGGATAGAGACAATATTTACGGTGTTATATTGGGTAGTGCATTAACACATGGCGGTAAGACAAATGGCTACACCGTACCGAATCCAAAAGCACAATGTGAAGCCATTGAACGTGCCTTGGCGGAATCACAGATTGAACCACACTGGGTCAGTTATATAGAGGCACATGGAACAGGAACAAAATTAGGTGATCCAATAGAAATTGCTGGGCTGAGCAGGGCGTTTGATGGTAGTAAAAAGCAGAATGACAAACAAGAACGAGGTTTTTGTCGTGTTGGTTCCGTCAAATCCAATATAGGGCATTGTGAAGGCGCAGCAGGGATCAGTGGTTTCACAAAAGTGCTTTTACAAATGCAACATCGACAAATCGTGCCGTCTTTACATTCGTCGACCTTGAACCCCCATATTAAATTTGAGCAAACGCCTTTTGTTGTTAATCAAACCTTAACGGATTGGGAACGTCCGCTAATCGCAGGACAAAAAATTCCCCGAATAGCCGGTATTTCATCATTTGGTGCCGGCGGCAGCAATGCCCATATTATTGTTAAAGAATATGACGCACCGGCTAATTTATCCAGTTCAATCACTGTAGCGTCGCCAATGATAGTTCCATTATCCGCGAGGACAAGCAGTCAGTTGACGCAGATAGCGGAAAACTTATTATCCTTCCTACAAGCAGAAAAAAATGCCGCATTGGCATTGATCGATCTATCCTATACCTTGCAAGTTGGGCGAGAGGCATTAAACGAACGCCTTGGTTTTATTGTTAGTTCGCTAGCTGAATTAGCCGACAAATTGTCTCGTTTTATTGCCGGAGAGGAGGGGCTAGACCATTGCTATCGCGGCCAAGTCAAGCAAAATAAGGTATTTCTGGCAGTATTTGCTCATACCGAAGAGATGGGGCAAATTCTATCGCAATGGGTGTCTAAACGTGAATATGACAAATTGCTGGACGTTTGGGTGCGCGGAGTGAATTTGGATTGGCAAGCGTTTTATACCGAGACGATACAACCCCGTCGTATTAGCTTGCCAACGTACCCGTTCGCCACCGAACGCTATTGGCTTTCTGAATATGCGACCTATGACAGTCAATTCACACAACAACATCAATACATTCAAAAAAACCATTCAGTGGTAACTGCAAATACGATTAACCCGCTGTTACATGAAAATATATCGGATTTTGCCTCCCAAAAGTATATCACTCGCTTAAATGGCGAAGAATTCTTTTTATCCGACCATCAAGTTAGGGGCAATAAAGTGTTGCCCGGCGTTTGCTATCTGGAAATAGCTCGCGCTGCTTTTAACCATGCTATTGGTGGCGTGGCGGCAGATTATATCGTCCAAGTGAGTAACGTAACATGGGTGCAACCCTTGACGGTTGACGATGCTGTTAGAGAGGTAATCATCAGTTTATTCGAAGATGAGGCAGGCACCATACACTATGAGGTTCATGCTTACGATGATGTAGAAAGCACTGACATCATCTACTCTCAGGGCGCAGTAGCGGCCAAATCGATTGACTTGCTAAGTGAAGGCAATCACCGTGTGAGAAAAGATAAGGATATACTTACCCACAATATTGCCCAACTGCGTGCTGAAATGGCAGTCGGTTCAGTAACCGGAGAGGCATGCTACCATCTATTTGATCTAATGGGGTTACACTATGGCCCCGGACATCAAGGTCTAAGAACAATACATCTCGGCCAAGATCAACTCCTCGCCGAAATCGTTTTACCCGATCCAGTTAAAGATAGCCTTACAAATTATGTATTACACCCCAGTTTACTGGATAGTGCTTTGCAAGCATCTATTGGGTTAACGTTAAGTGGTGATCAATTAGCGTTGCTACAAACTGCCGATTTTCCCTCAGCTTTGTATAGCGCCAACAATAACAGTGTTAAAAATTTAAACCCTGTTCTTCCTTTTGCACTAGAATCGGTTGAGATTCTTCACCTTTGTAGTATAGAAATGATTGCCTGGATCAGGCGAGCAGAAAATACCGCTTCATCGGGTCAAGTACAAAAACTGGATATCGACATCTGCAATGAAGTAGGCGTCATCTGTGTTCGACTGCGGGGCTTAAGTGCTCGAGTGATAGCGG
>JANQMK010000068.1 GCA_028280085.1 Pseudomonadales bacterium | reverse complement strand
AATTACTAAACAGATTATTCTCATTTTTGACTCCAACACCGCCGAGGGCTTAGCGAGTTGGCAAGAAAGCCGTGAACAACTAGCAACTCTTCGCGACCTCTTTACTCACTCTCACCACCGTCTGAAACACCCAGATTCTACTGAGAGCCTAGCAGGAAACAGCGAACAGATAAAATTGCTATTCGCTAACATAGAGCCCAGTTTTCAAAAAATAGTCTCAATATTGGATTCAGTTCTAGCATATAGCAATGCCCTCCCTTCTCACCACTTGCCATTAAAAAAAGTCTGGCTCGAAGACTTACTAAAAGCAGAAAAACTGTTCCTAATCACCATGGAACATATTGTATCACTCTATGAAGAAGACGCGCGATCGAGTTTAGATTTCGTTAAGAGCCTTGAGATTTTTCTACTAATTATTATTCTCCTTAACCTATTGCTTCAAACGCTTTGGGTTTTTAAACCCTCTATAAATAAAATAAACAATTTATACATGAAAATTGCCAATTCAGAAAAGCAATTACAAGCATCTAATAAGCAGCTTGAGTTATGCGTGGAAAATAGAACCAGCCAACTGAAAGAAGCTTTAGCTCGTTTAGAGGCTATAGTTGATAGCGCAGCCGACGCTATTATCAATATCGATAACTCAGGTAACGTATTATCATTTAACAAAGCCGCTATCAATATATTCGGCTATAAAGAATCTGAAGTTATAGGACATTCAGTCAATATGCTGATGCCTGATTCGTACCAACTAGATCATGCTAATTTAATCGACAACTACTTGGATACCGGTGAAAGCACAATAATTGGTATAGGTCGGCGTTTACTGGGCAAGCGCAAAGACGGTGACGAATTTCCCATACAACTTTCTGTTTCTAAAGTAGAGATCGAAGATACCTATATCTTTACCGGCATACTACGTGACATAAGCTTACAAGATAGACTCGAGCACGAGAGAGTCAATGCGCTCATGCGAGCCCAGGAATCATCAAAGCTGAAAGCTGAATTTTTAGCTTGTATGAGTCACGAAGTGCGTACCCCGATGAATGTTATCGTCGGCTTCTTAGATCTGTTACTCAATGAAGACCTATCAAAACAACAACGTCGCTATCTTAGCCTAGCTCACTCGGGAGCAGACACGCTATTAGCCATTATCAATGATATTCTTGACTTTTCCAAGATCGAAGCCGGTAAATTGGAACTTGAAATGATCGACTTCGATCTACATGGCTTATTGGACGAATTAGCACACCTGATAGCAGTAAAAGCTCGTGATAAATCTGTTGAACTAATCGTTGATCTTGTTGATATTCCTCATATTATGGTTCAAGGCGATCCTATACGCATTCGCCAGACACTGAGTAATATACTTAGCAATGCTATAAAATTCACTGAACAGGGAGAAATTCTGTTTAAAGCTTCATTACATCAAGACGATAACAAACAACTTGACTTTCATTGCCATATCGCAGACACCGGTATCGGTATTGCTCCAGATAAAATTAGTCAACTGTTCGAATCATTTACTCAAAGCGATGCCTCGACCACAAGAGAATATGGTGGTACCGGCCTAGGGCTTTCAATTGTTAAAAAGTTATGTGATCTAATGGGCGGTTCAATTTCTGTTGAAAGCGAGCTATCGAAAGGCAGCCAGTTCGATGTACATCTTCGTTTAGATCTTAGTGATCAAGAAGCAACTACTACTGTACCCAGTCTATATCGTGGTACCCAAATTTTATTAGCAATGAAAAATGACAATGCACGATCAGTGCTTAGGCGCCAATTCGAACACTGGGGTGCTATCGTAGTCGACACAGCTAGCGGCGCGACTGCAGCAAAGTACGCGACTCAGGTTATAAAGGATTGCAACGGTTTTATTATTGTGGACAACCAACTAGCGGATATGACGGGCTTGGAGTTTGGCAAAAAGCTCTGTCAAAACACACCACTTATCCAATCTCAGCTGTTATTGCTAACTCCTTCGCTCAGCTGCGAAGAGGCGAAACTACTTTCTGGTATAGGGTTTACCGGCATCATTAATAAACCTGCAACAACATCTAGCCTGGTATCATCTTTATCAACTATCGACAAGCCCTGTATAGAAAGGGACAAACAAAACTCTTTCTATACCCATTTAGATGCCAGCGTAAAAACTGAAAGCAAACTCAATATCTTGCTCGTAGAAGATACCGAAGTCAACCAAGAGGTAGCACTAGCTATTCTCGACAATATGGGTAACCAGGTTACCGTAGCCAACAATGGCAAGCAGGCGATCGATATACTCAAGAACGCACCGACAACAACCCCTTTTCAGTTAGTTCTTATGGATTGTAACATGCCTGTTATGGATGGTTACGAAGCGACTCAGCACATTCGCTGCGGCAAAGCTGGCCCAGCTAATGCGGGCATTCCGATTATAGCATTAACCGCTACTGCCATGGTGGGAGAAAGAGAAAGGTGCTTAGATTGCGGTATGGATGACTACATTACCAAACCAGTTGATACCAAACTCCTCAAACAGAAAATTGCTGAATTTTTTCCGAGCACTACTACAAAATCTCTTGAATCTGTGGAAATAGAATACGAATGGAAAACCGATAGTATACAATATTCCGCAGAGCACTCGCTTACCCATGATAAACTTAATATTAAGATTGAGGATATTTGGAACAAAGAACGTTTCTATCAACGAATAGGTGGTAAACAGGAAATCATTCATAACATCCTGAATATCTTCCTTAAACAGACACCGTCACAACTAGACACACTAGGTAAAGCCATTGAAAATATGAATTGGGAACAAGCTCGAATCAGCGCTCATGCTCTCAAGGGAAGCGCAGCTAACATCGGCGCACCACAGGCACAAGTGGCTGCTATTGCAATGGAACTAACAGCAGCTAATGGAGACCGTTCACAGTTGGCCGATATGTTTCTCGTGCTCAAGCGAGAATTCGCAACATTATATACGGTATTAGACAGTGATATAATGGAAGCCAACAACGGGCCAAACAGTAAAACAGCTTAAATTAAATTTACAACTTATCGAATAATGTCAGGTGATAAGATTATGGATGAAAGTAACAACGGGTACCATCTAATGATAGTTGATGATGACCCTGCAGCACTACAGATAATGGCTTGCTCACTAGAAAATCGCTACAAAGTGAACTGTATTGAGTCCGGTGATGCATGTTTATCAGAACTAAAAATTGATGCTCCTGATGTCATCATTTTAGATGTTGATATGCCCACCATGGATGGTTACGAAGTTTGTCGTAACATTAGACGGAGTAAAAAAACGCGCGATATACCCGTCATCTTTCTATCAGGCAAAACCGATTTGAAATCCAAATTAGCCGGCTATGACGTAGGTGGAGATGATTATCTCGTTAAGCCCATCGATATAGAAGAATTGTGTGCCAAGGTAGATACCAGCCTATCACTTCGCAAACAACATAACGAAAAACTAAGTGCTACCAAGGCAATGGCCCGTTCCGTGATGGATAGCAGTGCTGAAATTGGCATTGTATTACAATATTGCGAAAAGACTTTTAATGCTAGTAGCTTTAACCAAATTGCATCCGACCTACTGAGATCTCTAGAAGAATTTCATTTAAATTGCTGCGTGCGCGTTAACACAGACCAGGGTAGCATAGATCTATCCACAGGTTTAATAGACTGTACGCCTATGGAAAAGGATCTGCTTAATGCTATCCGTTGGGCCGATCGAATCACTGAATTAGGCAAACGCTCAGCATACAATTTCAATTGCTTGTATCTATTAGTGAAGAACATGCCCATTGATGACCCTGAGCTCTGCGGCAGATATAGAGATCATATTGCAATTATGCTCAGCGCAGCAGCCTCAAAAGTGGACAGCATGATCAGCATCCAAAAAAATGAAGACGTTATCATGGAAAAGGTCAATCTAGCTTTGCATGATATTAGCAGCTGCTTGAAAGATATCTCTGACGATTTTGTCAAACGTGAGAAAGCAACCACCTCGATTATGAACAGCTTACTTTCAGAAGTTAATTTAGCTTTCTCAACCCTTGAATTAACAATTGAACAGGAAGATTTTTTTGTTAAGTTAGTCAATCAACACTTAGATGAAATCGTTGCAATGTTTTACGAAAACCATCAGATCGATGCCAAATTTGAAAATGTCATGCAGGTATTGCAAGGGATTCAAAACAAAAAAATTATTACTCAACAAAAATCCTAAACTGCACCAACATGCTTACGCTAATAAAAGAAGGAACTTTTCACTTATTGTAAAAATTATCGAAACAGACGATCTACAGAACACAGCCTACAAAGCAAATGCTTTTAGGCGATATTTGAGATTGTAACCGGGCATATATCTCGAGGCCATCTAGATCTGGTATCCCTGTATGGTTTACCCATATTATTTACCCGTACTGCTTGCCCATGTTGTTTACCTGAATTAATAGCAAACCCAAATATTACAACTAAAAGAAAAAATGATTACAGATTTTTCATAAAACTCTGTCTACATCAGAAAAATCGATGTCATTCAGCCTATATATGCCGGCAGATATCCTTTTTTCCTAGGCCTAATTTTACAAATCCCAAAATACGGCTAGCTTCAATGTGAGTGACCTAATTCTATGCGGGTGGAACCAATCCGAATTATTTCATTTTTGTCATAAACCGAGTGAAATAATTATGCATTACTTTACTGCCGATTGTCACAATAATGCCATATAAACTCGTATACTGTGTAGCCATTATCAAGCGAGAAAATGATGCTGCAAAAAATTAAGAGTTGGATGAATGTATGCATGATTCGTTAGTAGTAAACAGTGTGGTAATCATACTAGCCCTTTTTGTTGTTCACAAACTTGTTATCAGGCTACGCTTATCTCGCGCTAAACATCCGTCACTTCGAGGCCATGCAAAGTGGTCAAGACGTGTTGCCAAGCTCGTTGCTTTCTTTGAATATGATGAACATCACT
>JANQMK010000047.1 GCA_028280085.1 Pseudomonadales bacterium | reverse complement strand
ACCGTACTGGTTCTCACTCCAGTACAACTCAATGGCAGAATAACCCTGGACAACAAAAAAGGGCGACCTCGAAAGATCGCCCTTTAAAATAAGTGGTGGGTCGTACTGGATTCGAACCAGTGACCAATTGGTTAAAAGACGCTGGCACCAACTGAGATTTTATTAGTTAAATCAATTTATTGCGCTTCTCTTTTGTCTCATAAAAAAGCCGACATCGAATTATATATCTCATTGTTTTTATTAGATTAGTTAAACTGTTATGAGACAGTTTTTAGGGGCTTTTACCCTGCTCAAATAAGTGAAAATTAACAGCGTGAACAGTCAGTTAGCCCTGGTTGCCATGCAGACAGATTAATGTTTTACAAGCTAATTTTGCACTTGTAAGGCGATCTACAAATATATACAATTGTATATACACTTGCGCAAAAGGAAATGCCAGTGCAATTTGAATGGGACAATACCAAGAACAAACGCAATTTCGAAAAACACGGCATTTGGTTCGAGGAAGCGCAGGAGATTTTCAATTACCCCGTATTAACGGAAATTGATGATCGAGAAGATTATGGAGAAATCCGTGAACGTAGTATCGGTATGCTAGGCATTGAGGTTGTACTCATGGTAGCGCACACCGATAGAGATGGTAAAACCCGCTTAATTTCAGCGCGTAAAGCCAACGCAAAAGAAAGGCAACGTTATCATGACTATATCAAAGAAGCGTTTGGAAGAAATTAAAGCTATCAAGGATGAGGATATCGATTATAGCGATATTCCCGAGTTAGATGAGACATTTTGGCAAAATGCGGAACTCCGCATGCCAGAGCCAAAGCAAGGTGTTTATATTCGCCTGGATGGCGATGTGTTGCAGTGGTTTAAATCGCAAGGCAAAGGGTATCAAACCCGAATTAACAGTATTTTACGTGCCTATTATGAAGCTCAGCAAAAATGACGTAGTAGCTCAAACTTGAGAAAGCCCATAGTTGGGTAGAACAGCTTATCAAGCTATGGTCATTTTTCTTTTTTTTTCAGCAGTAAATTTCGCATTTTTCGCAGCAGGTCTGCTAGGCGATTCGTTTATTTATGGGTTGCTATGCGCTTGAGCTTAATAAGTCAATTGTACGCGACTGCCTATACACCACTTTGCTCTATTCCAGTAGCCCCATATTGAGGCATTGTATACAAGGAGAGAATGTGGGCATTAATTTACCGTATAAAAGAACAGCGAGAGTTTTTACAGATAATACGTATTCGAATTCTGGTAGGTGGATGTATGTGTTGCATGAAAAGTACGCTGAATCTCCAGATAATTTTGTTCGAGCGTTCCAATTAATACAAAAAGATGTATTAGAGCTTTTTAACTTTGTTGAACCATCTGATACAAATTTAAATACTCATTCTCATAGAATTCATGGGTTGTTGCTTAGAACATGTGTAGAGGTTGAGGCCAATTGTACAGCTATTCTTAGGGAAAATGGCTACAATCGTTCTGGAAACTGGAATATGAGTGACTACAAAAAAATTGAGCAAAGTCATTACCTATCTCAGTTTGAAGTTAAAGTACCAAATTGGCTCGGCGCTGATGACGTTAGAAAACCGTTTTTTTCCTGGGCTTCAGGTGATTCACTTGACTGGTATACAGCTTATAACAATACAAAACATGACCGCCATTTAAATTTTAGCCAAGCCAATTTTAATAATCTCATTGATGCAGTTACGGGGTTGGCGGCGCTTTTAGCCTCACAATTCCTAGATCATGATTTTTCTCCTGCAGGTATGTCGCTTTCTGTGAACCCTGGTGGACCAAGCGATGGTTTTGAATCTAGTATAGGTGGTTTTTTTCGTCTTAAGTATCCGACTAATGTGCCAAATGCTGAAAGATATAACTTTGAATATTCTGACATTGATTTCACTAATGACATATTCCAGTATTTTTCATACACTTAGTAAATACATAATAAGCACATGTTATCGGACTGATTTTCGCTAAACTCCAAACCAGCCACAAATGCGGACGTGTGATATACGGAGTAAAACTTTGACAGAGTTTATTGTTCAAGGCCCTTTTAACATTCCAATATATAAAGGGATAGGAGGGAGAATAATTACTGACGATAATGCTACTGAGTTTTGGAAGACCAATAGCGAATATGCCTCCAAAGTTGGGTGCTATCTATTCACTATTCGTGCTGGCAGGGGATATACTCCCATTTACGTCGGTAAAGCAACAAAGAGTTTCAAGCAAGAGGCATTCCACTCTCATAAGTTATCAAAATATCAGCAAGCAATGGTTGACTATGTAAAGGGGACTCCTACAATGTTTTTCCTATGTCATCCAACAAAAAAAGGCAAGAACAACCATCAGCATATATCAAAGTTAGAACAGTATTTGATTCAAGCGGCTGTAGTAGTAAATCCGAATCTCATGAATATACAAGGTACGAAGACAGAGTCATGGGGTATAAAGGGTGTTCTAAGAAGTAGCTGCGGACAGCCACCAAAGCCAGCTAAGGAGTTCTGCAAAGCTCTTAACTTAAAAAGTTCATGACAAAGTGCTGTTAGGCAAAAGCCTAAGCTGTGCTTCGGTCTGCTACTATATGGCACTTGTCGACGCCAAATTTTTAATCTGAAACTTCTAAACGATTGAGGCTCAGTGAGAATTTGGTCGAGCGCTAAGCGCAGTTAGTGTGTTCGAAAGGTATTCCAAGTATCGGTATCCAATTTCATTGACGCATATACTTCAAATAGATAGAGTTCGAGATCGTTCTGAATTTCTATATATGCAATAGTCATTTTCTGTAACTGTTCTTGTTTTGCAAAGAACACATTTCGGAATTGATCGTCTTTCATAGCCTGATCACGTTTCATTGCATGAGGGTATTCGTCAGATGCCATTTTGTAAACGAGACTAGCAGAATAGTGCGAATCATGGTTAAGATGTTGCGTCAATCTTTTAACAACTCCTCTAGAAATACCTACATAAATAGGATTCCCAGCATCTAAGAATACGTAACATCCCGGAAAATCAGTTTTCTTGCCAGTTTTTGAGAGGGCCTCTTTAGTCGCACTTTTGTAGCCCACAAATTCTGACGCACTAAGCGGTTTTTCAATGCTTTCTTCTAGATTTTCGAAATATTTTGGCAATACCGTAATTGAAAGATCATCAAAAGTATGGGTGCAGCTATCTATCGGCATTTTCGTTCTTTATTCCTATAGTTTATGGTTATTAACGTTCGTTAACAAATTACTGTAGAATAATTATAGTCTAACGTTAAGTGTCAACAACAACAAAAATAAATCTAAAGTCTATGACTCAGAAAATACTGACAACTTAACACGCTCCAATGTACTAATAGGCACCACAGCTTAGTTACCTAGTAAGCGTTCATCCTGGCCTCAGACTCCCCTTATTTCGCCAGATCTGAGGTTAAAAAATTATCAGCAAACTTATTTTTCCATAGTCGCGGTGTCAGTTCTTCCACCTCTTTGGCCGGATGGACCGCAACACGCTGCAAGACATCCACTAAATAGGTGTAAGGATTAATACCCTGCATACGGCAAGTCACCATAAGACTCTGAAGCATACCTAATTGTTCTGCGCCCAACTCCGTCCAACAAAATAAATAATTTTTCCTGCCCATCGGGATGACACGAAGTTCACGCTCTAAGTGGTTGGTATCCATCGGTACATGAGGATTACTCAGAAAGACTTTTAACTCACTCTGGCGATCGCTAATATAATTCAATCCTTTGGCGAAAGGGTTAGAAGGCAATAAATCGGGTCGTTGTCGCTGTTCGTCAACCCAGTTAAAGAAGTTCATTACCAGCGGTTCGCTGATCTTTTGTCGCTGTTCTAACAACTTATTCGCAGCAAGTGCTTGCTGACGCCATTGCTTCTCTAGTTTGTAGAGTACGCCGATCTGATCTAGCCCTGCTTGCGCCGCTTCGGGTTCTATTGTCAATGCCTTTTCTATGCCCCGGCGAGCGTGTACCCAACAAGCCGCATGAACAACACGGCTTTCCTGCTCGTTGAGCTTAGCAACCGCTTTTTCATAAGCATTATAACCGTCCGTTAGCAATGTGCCTGTAAAACCTGATAGTTGTTCGACAGCATGTCGATGACCTCGACTGGTTGACCAAGTAAACACAACCTCATCGGATTCGCCATAAATTGGCCAATAGTAAGTTTGTTTCATCTTACCTTTTCTCTTTCGACCCGCCTTGATGGGAACTTCATCCATGGCTAGGACTTGGCTCTGTAAAACATGCCGACATTGGGCTTGGTAAATGGGCTTTAGTAATTCAATACCTTTCTTTACCCAATTAGTGAGCGTAGCTCGACTGACCTGAATGCCTGCATCCGACAGGCGTTGGTGTTGTCGATACAAGGGTAAGTGATAAACCGCTTTATCGACCATTAAGCCCGCCAATAACGACACATCGGCGTAACATCCTTCTAACACGTTGGTTGGCGCTGTCACTTCAGTGAGCGATTGACTCGTTTTATGCCGTACAACGGGACGACGATAGATCAACACCGTATAGCTACCCGGCTGCTGCGCTAAGCGAATCGTCTCTTTGTAGTCGATAATCTCATACTGGTCCGCATCATCACCGCTCAATTCAGGGGCTGACAGTTCGATGATCTTTTGTGGTACAGTGTCATCAAAACGCAAACCCGTATCATTCACTTCAGTGCCGTTACGTTGCGTTTGATGGTGACGCTTGTGGGCTTTAACATCCGTCGATGAGGGGACAGACTGATTCTCAGGCAGTGCTGTTTCTAGACCATTAAGCAGAGGTTGGTGAGATGAGTCCAGTAATTGCTTTTCTGATTTGCGACCAAATAACTGGCGTTTGAACCAGTCATTCTGGTGTTCTAGCACAGCAAGACGTTCCGCCATCTCGGCGTTTTGTGCTTTGAGTTGGCGGTTTTCCTCTTCCGTGGAAATGTCAGATAGGGGCTTTGTCGTCATGGGGTGTATTATACGTGATGGCTGGCGAAAAGCGTTTGCTTTTCTTCATCATTTGCCAATTTAACCCATCGATCAGACATTGAAGCTGTGCCCAGTTGAGAGAAATTTTATCTTTCACATCGACTAAACGGTGAAACTGCCCTTGTTCTAACCGTTTGCCCCACAGACAATAACCTCCCTTACTGTAATATAAGATCTTGATCATCGTGCGCTTGCGGTTTATGAACACAAAAAGGTCTCCCTGAGCCGGTGCTTCTTGAAGCGTATTCTTCACCAAAGCGATCAAACCATCATACTGCTTACGCATATCGGTAGATTGGTTGTAGAGCCAGACTTTGAGGTTAGGGTCTTGTAATAGCATTAGGCTGATCTCATACGGAGTGTGACACCATTGGGCAAATCGAGTTCAATATGCCATGCTGTCTGAGGTGATGCCGGGGGAGATGACAACTGTACCCAGGGCGACGCTGCTGGCTCATCAATCTCCCGGCTTGGGTCTGCGCCTTCCTCAGTTAGCCGCTTGCGCCATAGATAAAAGTTAGATTGTGTCAGTTTATGTTTTTGGCAGAACTGCTGTACGGTAAGTTTACTGTTGAGTTGTTCTTTTATGAGTG
>JANQMK010000483.1 GCA_028280085.1 Pseudomonadales bacterium | reverse complement strand
TGCCGGAAATCGGCGATGCTTTCGGCGGACGTGACCATACCACCGTGTTACACGGTTGCAGGCGGGTGGAGAGCTTGAGAGACACCGAGAAACGGATATGTATCTTGGTAGTTGTGTTGGTGATGACTGCTTTATTGGTGCCAACTTGATATTTGCCCCAGGTCGATCAATACCTGATGGTACTAAATTTTTGGACAACGGCCTGGTAAAAGATATGCCAACACAGTACGGAGGTAGTTATGTGCTTTCTGGCAACCAGTTTTTACAAATACCGGATAGTTTTTTGAGAAATATGACATGAGCGGCATGGTGAAAGAAGATTTACCGAGTACTAATTTACCAAGTACGATGCAAGCCTGGGTTGTGCGAGAAGAACGCCATGGCGATCCGTTAGATGCGATGAAACTGGAAACAGTTCCTGTGCCTCGTCCGGGCGTGGGCGAAGTCATTATTAAAGTTAAGGCGGCCGGTATTAACTATAACCATCTTTGGGCATGTTGGGGTAGGCCGTTACCAGTAAGCTCATTACATGACGATCCAGTGCATATCGGTGGTAGTGATGTATCGGGAATAGTAGCCGCAGTCGGTGAGGGTGTAGACCTTTGGCAAGTAGGTGATGAGGTCATCACTCACCCTAATCAGAGTTGTGGTCAATGTGCAGCATGCAATGGTTACGAGCCCTTGTCCTGTCGCCAACAGAAAGCATGGGGGTTTGAAACCAGTGGCGGTAGTTTTGCCGAGTATGCCAAAGTTCAAGCTCAACAACTTATTCACAAGCCGGATAATCTAAATTGGGCAGAGGCATCCTGTTACGGTCTTAAGCTGTTCACTGCCTATCGTATGCTAATGGTTAACTGTGATATTCAACCAAATGATCGCGTTCTTATCTGGGGGGCGTCGGGCGGTTTAGGTTCCTACGCAATACAATTGTGCAAAATGATTAGCGCCATTCCTATCTGTGTGATTAGTTCTCCGGCGAAAGAGCAGTACTGTCGTAGTTTAGGTGCAGAGTTATTTATTGACCGTAATGAATATCCGCGTTTGTACCCTAACGAACAGGACTCTGGTGCACCTAATAAAGATATGCGGCGCTTCCGCCGAAAAGTGCGTGAACTGACCGGAGGATACGATCCGGACATTGTGTTCGAGCATGTTGGGGCGGTGACGTTTCCTACCAGCGTTTTTGTCGCCCGTAGACAGGGCAAAATTGTGATTTGCGGCGCCACAACGGGTTATCAACTGTCGTTTGATGCGCGCTATCTTTGGATGCACCAAAAACAGATCATCGGCTCTCATGGTTGTAATCTTCACAATGCGCAGCGCGCTAATTTTCTCGTCGAGAGTGGTGCCATAAAGCCGACGTTGACCCAGGTCTATGATTTTAATGATGCGGCATTGGCACATGACCATCTGGCCCACAGTACAGATTTTACAGGTAGCTTAGCCATTACGGTAGATTAACATGCTATATGCGAGCTTAGAAAAGTCGGTTAGAGAATCTAATCGTTTTGATCACGTAGCGGTTGCGAGCGATGAGCATGCCTTGACTTATCAAGAGCTGTTGGTAAAAGTAAATCGCTTTTCTAACGTTTTGCTGGAACTTGATATAGGTCCGGGACAGATTTTACTGGCTTATCTTGATAATGAGCCAGCTTTTTTGGTTGTGATGTTGGCTTGTGCAAAGACAGGCTGTACTTTTGCACCTATAGATATCAGTTTGACTGATGATGAGATCGGTGCGCTCTTGTCGTTGACTAAAGGCGATATCATCGTCTGCGATGCCAGTGATGCGGAACACTGCCGTCAGTTTTCGCAGAATACCATCTCGGTTAGTGCCAAGGGTGATGTTGAAGAAACTCAAATTGTAGAGTTGGCCGCAAAGCTACTGGAGCCTGGTGTTGCATGCATGCAATTTTCGTCGGGTTCTACTGCTGCTTCCAAAGGTATTTTGTTAAGTGAAGAAGCTTTTTTTTATCGGTCATACTATTTGATGCGATCATTGGGCTTAAGTGTGAGTGATAAAACGCTGTGTACGTTACCCTTAAGTCATACTCATGGTTCAGAGTGTTTGGCGCTGCCCACATTGATGGCTGGCGGCACATTGTACTTGAAATCACCGAGATTTTCTTTTCCACTATATATTTTGGAAGAGTTAGCACGATTACAAATAACGTTTTTCAGCTCTATACCTCAATTCTATGATTTTGCGGTAAAAATTAGTGGCGATAAAACGCCGGATTTAAGTGCGTTGAGGCACCCCTTTTGTGGCAGTGCAGCCTTAGCCAAAATTACTTCTGAGGCGTTTTTTGCTAAATATGGCGTGCATATAAAACAGGGCTATGGTTTAGCGGAGTTGTCCGTGATTTGTATCAATCTGCATGATGAAGGTGAGATTGTGTATGACGCTATCGGCCGTCCCATCGAAGGTATCGAATGGAAAATTAAAGATGAAAGTCCGAATAGTCGTCATGCAGAGGCTGCGCCACAAGAAGGCGAATTAATCGTGCGTTCTAAGGCGATGTTTTCTGGGTATATTAATGATGAGCAAACGACACGGGATAAACTCAAGCAAGGGTGGTTGCATACCGGCGATATAGTGGCAGTTGATGGTAATGGTTTGTTTAAGATAGTAGGGCGGAAAGAAGATTTCGTTAAAATCAATGGATTAAAAGTTTATGCCGCTGAAATAGAAGCCGAGATCATTGGGCTAGAGTGGGTTAAAGAGTGCGCCGTGCTATTTGAAAAAGATGAGTTGGCAACGGAGACTATCGTCGCTTACATTGTACCGAATAGCATTGACGCTAAGAAGGAACCGAGTGTCTTAGAAAAAGAACTATTGCACTATTTGCGCGGGAGAATATCGGATTATAAAATTCCTAGACAATGTGTAATATGTAGCGCATTTCCTAAAAGTCCGTTAGGTAAAATTCTCAAAACAAAAATTCGGGCTGACTGTGTACCAGCCGCTGTTACGTAAGTTAATTAACATGGGTGGCAGTAGATAATACATGACGATAGATAATACATAACGACAGACATACATATATAACGACAGACAATGAGAGGTAGCCATTATGGTATCACTAGCACATTACAAACCGATCACAGCGTCTGAGAGAGGTGTCGCTATCTCTGACCACAAATTAACGGACTTTACCGCCGAAGAAGTGTGGCAGTTAATTGATAACTATCGCTGGTTGGTTTTTAAAGACAATCCAATTAGCGAAGCAGAAGTAAAAGATTTTCTGCATCAATTTGGTCCTCTGACCGAGAACAACCGGCGTAAAGGAACGGTGTTGAACATTGATGGCTCTAAAGCCGATGAGGGCGAAGTCTTATTGGGAGAGGGCTTTTTACCGTTACATCGCGATGGCGCGCTAATGGGTACTAATGTCTTATTGGTAGGTATATTTTGCGCTGAATATAAAAATATCACGGTTGGTGGTCGTACCTTTATCACCGATGCAGAGAATGCGCTTAAGGAAGTTCCACAAGAATATTTAGACATATTGCGCGAGCGAGGCATTGAAGGTAAACCAGTTGACAGCTATTACTTAAAATCGGCCGATGAGTGGCACCCAATACCAGGCTTTATCGATATTGATGGTAAAAGCTATCTCAATATTGGTTTTCCATCACCTAAGGGCGAAAAGCCCAGTTGGTTAATGCGAATCCCTGGTATCAGTGACGATCGTTTTGATGAAATTTTTACAACGATGACGTCGGTTTTGATGGATGAAAAATACTGTTACTACCATGAATGGGAAGAGGGCGATCTACTATTGTTTGATAATAGAAAGGTATTGCATGGCCGTGAAGCTTATCGTGGTGAGCGTCGCGCATTGGCCAATATCCAAGTGTTAGCCGCTTAATGGCGCTTGATATACCTTATGTTTGCTAACTGGGTTGTTTGATCAAACTAAATTGAGTGTTACCTCGGAGCTTTCTTAATACTAGACTTAACACTAGAGGGAGTCTCCGTTTACTGCGAGGGATTCTAACTGTTCTTTTAGGTCGGCCAAGAAATCTGCCACAATCCCTGCGTCAACAACTAGGTGGTTAAAGGTGATGTTAATGGAAAAAAACAGTTCTTCTTGCAATCGGCCTTCTCGAATCACTGGTTGGGGTAGCATTCCACCGATGGCGGCTATCATTGTTCTGGCCGAGCGAGCATGAAATCCACTGACTTTGGAGGATATGAGGTTAGAAAAACCTATGGCACCAGTCATTAACGGCTTAGGTGGGAGCATGGTGGCTACTAGCATGGCAGGTCGTTGAATAAAGCCCGGTAGCTTGGCAAACTTTACCGCTTTGCCAAAGTAAGGGATATCATCGATGTCCTTTTTAAACTCGTTTCTCAACTCGTTATCCACTTTGTCTGCTGATTTGGCTTCCACATGCTCCAAGTAATAGGGCGTGATGATTCGCTCTCCTTCGAAGCGGCGGGTGATAGCTATTGCAAAAGATACTTGGTCGTAGGTTGCTAATTTGTGGCCAACGATGCCTTTGTGCAAAATCGTGTTAAGAACACTATATTCCGGGTTAGCGGTAATAGTTTTTGCTATGGCTTTGGTGAGTATTGTTGTCGATGTCCAGCCTTTCGCCTTTTTTAAAGCGAGCAGTTTTTCGCCATTAACGTTGATTGAGATCGGAATGGGATAACAAGAATGGTCAGTCAGGAGTAGCGTATTGCCGGTCAGAACTCTGTAAGGATTAAGTTTGCTAAATTTGGCCATTGGTGTTTCTTCCCTCTCTTATCTTTCTTCACAACACTTTTTTTCAAATCGGGCACTCGCCGTGCCGCAGAGTTGAGATCATAGTGTATTGAATATGAAAGATAAGCCATCAATCAATGGCATCTGCCAATTAATTGGCAAATTTAGTAAAGTCGACAGGTTGGCCTTGGTATTGGGAAAAGTCATGGTTGCGAAGGTTTTTTAGTGTATAGAAAGGTGTATCTACCGCGACCATATTAACAATCCAGTCTGGCAAGAGCCCGCCCGGATCAGCATCGGCTTCATAGGTTACTTTCACAACATTATCGCTTGTGGAT
>JANQMK010000472.1 GCA_028280085.1 Pseudomonadales bacterium | reverse complement strand
TTTTAGATGTTGTTCGTAAAGGTTTGGCTATGTCGATGTCTGCGGCGTTAGACAACGAGATTCAGGGATTTGCGGAATTAGCGGTTAGCCCGGAATGTAAACAGCTTATCTATATCTATTTTGCGCACACCAATTTGAAAAAGGAAACTTTTGTCAAAGACAAAACAATAAAACCAGAGAAAATCAATCGAGTTGGTGTGTTGGGTGGTGGTCTGATGGGTTCCGGCATTGCGTTGGTTTCCTTGGATAAAGCGGGCTCGGAAGTTCGCATAAAAGATGTGAGTGATAATGGTTTGCGTGGTGCATCGAAGTATGTCTTCAACTACTTTCAAACGAAAGTCAAAAGACGCAGTATGTCTGCTGCTGACGCGCGTAGAGCTAAAAACAAACTCACCTATTCACTTGATTTGACAGGTTTTTCTACCGTTGATCTGGTGGTTGAAGCGGTATTTGAGGACTTAAAGCTCAAAAAACAAATGGTGAAAGACATTCAAGATCTTGGTAACGAAAAAACGATATTCGCGACTAATACATCGTCAATACCTATTAAAGACATCGTTCGGGGTTCAGCTGCACCTGAAAGAATAATTGGCATGCACTATTTTTCGCCAGTTGAAAAAATGCCACTGCTAGAGATCATCAAACATAATCGAACGTCGGAAAGCACCATCGTCACGGCGGTTAATTTCGGTAAAAAGCAAGGCAAAACAGTTATCGTTGTCAAAGATGTCGCTGGTTTTTACGTTAATCGTATTCTGTTTCCCTATATCAATGAAGCCGGGCATTTGGCTGCTGAAGGTGTGCCTATCGATGCAATTGATAAGGCGATGGTAAGTTGGGGGCTGCCCGTGGGGCCATTTAAGCTATTGGATGAGGTAGGTCTTGATGTTGGGCTAAAAGTACAGAATATTATCGAGCAAGCCTATAGCGATCGAATGCAATCAACGGATATCGTGCAGAAGATGTTGAATGCAGAACGGTTGGGCAAGAAAAATAAGTCCGGCTTTTATAGCTACGATAGAAAGTCAAAAGGAAAACAAATTGACAGCAGTGTTTATAGCGTACTCGGGATTACACCAAACAAAAAAATGCCGGCAATAGAAATAGCGCTTAGATGTATTTTGCCTTTATTAAATGAAGCAGTATTTTGTCTTGATGAAAAAGTAATTGATAGTAGTCGGGACGGAGATATGGGGGCAGTATTCGGTATCGGCTTTCCTCCATTTCGTGGCGGCCCGTTTCGTTACATTGATGCTTTAGGCAGCGATGTGGTATTAGCCAAATTAAAGCAGCTGGAATCAGATTATGGGTCTCGCTTCAAACCAGCCGATAGCTTGGCAAAACATGCGCAAAAAGGTTCGGCTTACGCTGCGTGATGGTTTGACGCAAGTAACGATTGACCGGCATGGCCAGTGCTTATGATTCAGATCGCTAAAATCCTTCTGCTGATAAGTTTGTTTGCGAGTATCCGCATAGCGCAAGGCGCTTGTGTTGATGAGACCCGTAGTATCACAGTGGATGAGGCAGAGAGTTACGGGATAAGTTTGGAAGCAACAAGGCGCACTCCGAAAGAATATTTACTTGATATATCCATCCAGTCAGAAATTTGTGTAAAAACCACTGAGTCAGAGTGCGGGCAAGCGATTTATCGCTTTCACTCGATAAAACTGGTAAAAGATAAGGCGACTACAGTTCTGCCAACAACCGTTGACTCTAGAATAGGGAGTGCAGTTGCTTCAGTGGTCCTGTCCAACAAACAACTGGCACTGCATAGCTTGCAGTTAGATTATATTGGTTCCACATGTGGTGATGGAGATAGTAATAGAGTTCGCTTGTTACTTGAAAAACTGCAATCTATTCGTCGTGCCCAATAGACTTTATAGATATTTTTCACAGCACATGAATCTTGCGCACATCAAAGAAGTAATTAATAAGAATCGTTTTGAATCTGTAATTGGGGCCGCATCATTATTAGTGATTATCACGGTTTTCTTTATGCAACCGATTGCGCAGGATCCTGCCTACCATAATTTCGCTGATACGAATTCATATTACGGGATTGCCAATGCTTTAAACGTGTTGTCAAATTTGCCGTTTCTAATAGTGGGTATATTCGGTTTGTATTGTTTTCGCAGTGCAAGGGGTATTAACGCTTCAGTGCAATTGCGCTACATGTTTGCCTGGTTTTTTGCCGGGGTGTCATTGACAGCGTTTGGCTCGGCTTATTATCACCTGGAGCCTAATAATACTACTTTGGTTTGGGATCGTTTGCCGATGACCATCGCTTTCATGGCATTTTTCTGTATTGTGGTGGCAAACTATATGTCAGCAAGGGTTGCTTCTGTAGCATTAATTCCCTTGTTGGTGTTTGGCGTTGCATCGGTTGTCTATTGGCATTACATAGATGATCTAAGGTTGTATGCGCTTGTACAATTTTTGCCTATATTATTGATGTGCCTGATTCTAATATTTAGGTCTTCATCTACGTTGCCGAAGAAATATGTTTTTTGGACAATAGCGTTCTATGCGTTATCAAAATTAGCCGAGTTACTGGATCAGCAAATATACGATGTTCTATATGTTATCAGTGGGCATTCTCTAAAACATATGTTGGCTGCTATGGCGCCTTTTGTGGTGGCGTTGTTCTTATATAAGCAAGCTGATCGTTAGAGATTTCTAATTACCGCAGTCGCAATTTACCTGATGAATATTTAATGAGGCATCTGTTAATTCGCAGGCAGTCAGTTTGTTGCCCCAAACGCAACCGGTATCGATACAAACAACATTTTCGGCAATGACGAGCCCTAAAGTGGACCAGTGGCCAAACACAATTTTTTCATCTCTGCTGGCTCTATTCGGTACCTTATACCAAGGCATATACTTTGTTTGCTGAGTTTCAGGGGCATTTTTGTTCTTTAAATCCAGCTTTCCTTTTTTTGTGCAGTAGCGCATTCTTGTCATGCTATTGATAATAAAACGCAGTCGATCCATGCCCGTTAGCTTTTTCTTCCATTTATCGGGTTGATTACCGTACATCTGTGCTAATAGCTCCCGGTAGTTTTTGTCGTCTCTAAGGACATCACATACTTCTTTGGCAAGCTGATGTGCCATATCGATTGTCCACTTTGGTACTAAACCGGCATGCACCATGGTATAGCCGATAGTGGCATCGCTATAAATGAGTTCTTGATGACGTAACCAGTGTAGTAGCTCGTCACGGTCGCTTGCGTTGATTACGCTTTCAAATGTGTCTTTTTTCCTGGCAGTAATGAAACCTTCCGCATAAGCAAGCAAACTGAGGTCATGATTGCCTAATACAGTGACTGCGCTGTTACCTAGGCTTGCAACAAAACGCAAGCATTCGGCCGATTGCGGGCCTCGATTAACAAGGTCTCCGACAAACCATAGTTGATCATCGCTTGGATTAAAGTTGATGGTCTCCAGGAGTCGCTGTAAGGCATCGTAACATCCTTGCAGATCACCTATCGCATAGATTGCCATATTGTTACTTAATTAGAAGTGCGGTATTTAGTGCAAAGTGCGAGGAACTGACAGCACAAACTCGGGTATCTCCGCGTCGAAAGGGTGGCCATGTTCATCTATCATTTGATAACTACCACCCATTGTGCCAACTGAGGTCTCAATCATGGTGCCACTGGTGTATTGATACGTTTCGCCTGGCGCTAGGTCGGGTTGCTCACCAACCACGCCCTCACCTCTGACTTCCTGGATTTTGCCGTTTGCGTCGGTAATAACCCAATGACGAGTCAGCAGCTTAGCGTTTAGATTGCCGTTATTGCGAATGGTAATGGTATATGCGAACACATAGCGATTTGCGCTAGGCTCAGACTGCTCGTCTATGAAATGTGTCACAACTTCTACCAGTATGTCCTGCGATTTCTTCATCAATAATTTGTAATCTATTACACAAATTTCATGGAATATGAATAGTATACTAATTTGACTAGCCGCTACCAGCCGGAAAATGGACTATGTTGAGAGAAATTAAAAAAACTAGACAGCACGGCGACTTAAATCGACGATGGTTTACCTCGCCAGGGGCGGATCTATATGTGTGGTCTGATCACTCAAGCTTGCTGATTGGCTTTGAATACTGTTATAAACATGGCGATAAGGAACATGCATTGCGCTGGAAGCGGGAATTAGGCTATAGCTACGCGGAAATTGATGATGGCGAGTTCAGTCCGTTTAACACCATGACACCGATTTTGATTCACAATGGCGAACCCAATTGGCAGACCATTATCCAGCACTTTAGTAAGCAAGCTGGTGATCTCGATGCTGAAATATCAGCGTTTATATTAAATAAACTGAATACCTATGGAAATACTGCCAGTCAGTAGAACCTAGGAAATTTCTTTAGCCAATCTTACAAATTGCTCCAAGGTCAGTGTTTCAGCCCTTGCCGCCGGGTCGATATCGCACTTAATTAGCTGATTTGCATTTATGAGGCTTTTTAGATTGTTGTGTAGTGTTTTGCGCCGCTGGGCAAAGGCTAATTTCACAATCTGTTCTAACTGCTTTTCGAAGTTGTGGTCATTTTCTAATTTGGGTTTCATAGTCAACTGCACAACGGCTGATTGCACTTTTGGTTCCGGTGAAAAGCAACGTGCACTTACATTAAATAAA
>JANQMK010000418.1 GCA_028280085.1 Pseudomonadales bacterium | reverse complement strand
AATTGCCTGATACTCACGGCGAGGTGCTTGAACACCTCAACGATTGGGGAATGCTAATAAACAGGGAATGTACTCTAGCGAAAAATATTGGTGAATGTGCTGATTATTACCAGGCGATAGCGGAAAAACGAGACGCACTCCCCTATGAAATAGACGGTATAGTGTTCAAAGTTAATAGTCTAGCTCAGCAGAGGGAGTTAGGCTTTGTCGCTCGTGCCCCGCGTTGGGCAATAGCTCATAAATTTCCAGCACACGAAGAAATGACGCAGTTGCTTGATGTTGAATTTCAGGTAGGGCGAACTGGCACTATTACGCCGGTTGCCCGTTTAGCGCCAGTGTTTATTGGCGGAGTTACCGTGAGCAATGCAACGTTACACAATATGGATGAAGTCGAACGTCTAGGCGTTCGAATTGGCGATACCGTTATTGTCAGGCGTGCCGGCGATGTCATCCCCAAAGTTGTGCAGGTAGTTGCCGCCAAAAGACCGAAAAAAACTACTCAGATTAACTTGCCTAAGGTATGCCCCGTTTGCTCTTCCCCTATCTTGAAAGATGACAGTGAGGCTGCAGCTCGTTGCTCTGGAGGGCTGGTTTGTGGTGCGCAGAGGAAAGAGGCGATTAAACATTTCGCGTCTAGAAAAGCAATGGACATCGAAGGCTTGGGCGAAAAATTAGTAGAGCTTTTAGTTGACGAAGAGCTTATAAATAATGTCGCCGAATTATTTTCACTCCAGCATGAACAAATTGCCAATTTGGAACGTATGGGTGACAAATCAGCTGATAATTTAATTGCCGCACTGGAGCAGAGTAAACAGACAACTCTACCTCGTTTTCTTTTCGCGTTAGGCATAAGAGAGGTCGGCGAAACCACAGCATTATCGTTAGCGAATCATTATGGTAGTTTGCAAAATATTATGTCAGCCGATAACGATAATTTGCAACAAGTGAACGATGTTGGCCCGGTTGTAGCTACCTATGTGACGGAATTTTTTGCTGAAGCGGCGAATCGAAAGGTCGTACAAGAACTCATTGATGCTGGGGTTAATTGGCCAGAGACTGAACCAGAACCGGATCGGAGTAATATTGAGCTGCCGCTGGATGGTGAAATCTATGTTTTAACTGGGACATTAGAAACAATGACACGGGATGAGGCTAAACAGCAATTGCAGTACTTGGGTGCAAAAGTAAGTGGTAGTGTGTCAAAGAAAACAACGGCTGTTATCGCGGGAAAAAACGCTGGTTCAAAACTAACAAAAGCTGAAGACCTAGGTACGACTGTTCTTGATGAGCAAGAATTGGTGGCGCTATTAGAAAAGCATAATCATTAAGGTAAGGTTTACGCTTACTGTTCTAAAGCAGTTGGGTGAAAACATTTGACACAATGTAAAATGGGTAGCTGCTCAAATAAAGCGATGATGATTCGTATATTCCTATTGGTCGCAATGCCATTGTTACTAAGTGCTTGTGCGACCATGCCGCCTAAAGATATCGATAATATCTGCGCTATTTTTAAAGAAAAACGTGGTTGGTATCGCGACGCACACAAAGCGTCTAAACGTTGGGGTTCCCCAATTCCGGTGATGATGGCGATGATGCATCAGGAATCTCGTTTTAAAAGTAAGGCTAAACCACCGCGCACAAAAATACTTTGGCTATTTCCGGGGCCAAGACCGAGTACCGCCTTCGGCTATTCACAAGCGCTTGATATTACTTGGAAGCAGTATATTCGCAGTGCGGGCAACTATGGTGCTGACAGAGATGATTTTGGCGATGCTATTGATTTTATCGGCTGGTACAATCAGATCAGTCATCGACGAAGTAACATAAAACCCGAAGATGCCTACCATCTTTATCTGGCATACCATGAAGGTCATGGTGGGTTTAATCGCCGAACCTTCAAAGATAAACTCTGGTTAAAAAAAGTGTCAAGAAAGGTTTCTGCAAAAGCCATCCGTTACCGCAAACAACTGCATAGTTGTGAAAAGCATTTGGCATCACCCTGGTGGCATATCTTTTAAGGTCGATGTTGTATTAATTAAGCAACAAATAATTATGATATGGTTTTTTAGTTACATACCCTTATCAACGCTGCTTCTATGTGACAACTATTCAGACAGGGCGTTTAGCCATTACACCGCTTTGCTTTAATGTTCGATGATGTCGTCCAATATTATACCGCCTATAATTAAATGTATGGGATGAAATCAGTGCTGTTTAGTGCATGATGATTTATTCGGTGATACTGGTTTGCCTTATTTCTAATTTGTTTATTTACATTTTTATGTCGTTGCCAAGTCAAACATCTTCAATATACACTGGTGTCGTAAGCTTCATATCCGACGTTGTTAAAATCTAATCCATCAAAAAAAATTGTCCTCACGAAAATCTAAACTATTGAAGCTGTCGTAATAGACAGATACCTAGCAAAGATATAGCATTAAGCATGTAGTATTGGTTTGTATCGACTGGCTAGTCAGGAGGTAGTTATTTGGCTGCTGTAGAAGAAAAACGAGAACTCAAAGTATTAATTGTTGATGATTCTGAAAATGACACATTGCTACTTGTCCGTCATTTGAGTAAAGGTGGTTTTGAGCCCAATTACTCTCGTGTTGAATCATGCGATGCCCTCCGTGAGGCGTTGGCGACGCAACCGTGGGATATTGTGATAACAGATTATAATTTGCCAGGTTTTAATTCTGCGGCGTCGCTGGATATTATTAAAGGCTACGGTCTTGATATTCCCCTAATTATTGTTTCGGGCGCCATAGGTGAAGAAGTTGCGGTCAGTGCCATGAAAAGCGGGGCTGCTGACTATATTATGAAAGATAACCTAGCGCGATTAGTGCCGGCCATCAATCGGGAATTAAAAGAGCTTGACACGCGCCGAGCCAAGCAGCGGGCAGAACAAGCGCTGCAACACATGGTCTACCATGATCCTCTCACTAATTTAGTTAACCGTGTACTTTTTCGTGATCGTTTAGAGCACGCGCTGGTTCGTTCCAATCGCAGCAGCTTTACAGTGGCATTATTATTAGTCGATTTAGACCGCTTTAAAGTCACTAACGATTCACTTGGCCACGATATGGGAGATCTGCTGCTGAAAGAAATTGCCAGTCGTCTGTTGAGCGTTGCGCGTCAGGAAGATACCGTTGCGAGGTTTGGCGGTGACGAGTTTATGATGATCATTGAAGGCTGCGCTGGTAAAGAAGAAGCAGGAGAGGTGGCCAAGCAAATTTTGGAGAAGATCAATTTGCCCGTTAATTTGATGGGCAATGAAGTATTCATTGGCGCTAGTATTGGTATTGCCCTTAGTGCAACAAATTTAACAGCGGAAACTCTTATTAAGCATGCGGCTATCGCTATGGATAGAGCGAAAGAGAAGGGCAAAAACCTTTACCAGTACTATTTGCCTGAGATGAATGCCAAGGCGCGGGTCCGCATGACGCTAGAAAGTGGTTTACATCATGCGTTAGAACGGGATGAGTTGATTTTATACTATCAGCCACAAGTTGATGCCAAAACTAATAAGCTTTCTGGCGCCGAAGCATTGTTGCGTTGGAAGCATCCAAAAATTGGTATGATACCGCCGGGCGAGTTTATTGGTTTATTAGAAGAAACAGGCTTGATTATACCAGTGGGTACATGGGTAATAGCTTCCGCGTGTCGACAATGGCAAACATGGATTGAGCAAGGCGTGGTGCCGGCGACGGCGGCTATTTCGGTTAATATCTCTTCTTATCAATTTAAATCGGTGAATTTGTTAAAAGATATTGCCGATGCGCTTGCGTCAAGCGGACTACCAGCCCATTGCTTAGGCCTGGAGCTTACAGAAAGTACTTTGATGGAAGATACCATCGCTTGTCAAAAAGTGCTGCGCCAACTAAAGAATATGGGCGTTAAGATTGCTATCGATGATTTTGGTACGGGCTATTCATCCTTGAGCTATCTGAAAAAATTCCCTATTGATTGCCTTAAAATAGATCAGTCTTTTGTAAAAGATATTACCAATGACAGTGATGATGTGGCCATTGCAACGGCAATCATTGGTTTGGCCCACAATCTGAGATTAACTGTTATCGCCGAAGGGGTTGAAACAGAAGATATTGTGAATTTTCTTAACCAACGGCGTTGCGATTTTCACCAGGGTTTTTATTTTTCGTTACCACTGCCTGCGGACAAGTTTACCCATGCTGTCCAGAATAGCGAAATAGTCAATATTTCGTAATATACTGCTAATGATCGTCGGTGCTTTATCTAACTAAATGAATTTAAAGAAAAAAATTCATTATCGCAAATTATCCCTTGCTTGCTCATTAATTGTTTGTTGACAAATTCCGAATATAAACGCCTCGTGTTAAGTGGCTAAAAGTATTAATAATTAGTCTGATTGTAAGCAAATAATAGCCAAACTGAACTACATTAAAATGAGAACAATTGTTTTTGTAGTCATTGGGTAGCCCTGTTTGGAGCGCGGAATGAGCGACGGAAAAATGACCGTCATGCTAGTTGACGATGTCGAAGATAATCGGATTATGTTAGAGCAGGTTTTAGAAGATGATTATGATCTTTTACATGCTGATTCCGGCGAACAGTGCCTTTCAAAAGTAGAGCAAGGTGAGGTTGACCTCATTCTGTTAGATGTCAGTATGCCTGAGATGGACGGCTATCAGGTCTGCAATAAGTTAAAAGAAAATCCTGGGACTGCGATGATTCCTATCATCTTTGTCTCCGCCCATGATAGTGTTGAAGAGCGTTTAAAAGGTTATGAAGCTGGCGGCGATGAGTATCTAACAAAGCCGATTGATGAAGAAGTCCTTTGTCAAAAAGTTAAGTGCACGCTGCAAGAAAAGTTATTGCATAAAGATCTGCAGTCTCAAGCAACCAGTGCCATGGGCACGGCATTGGAGGCGATGACCAACAGCAGTGAGTTGGGCATATTGATACGTTTTATGGAATCGAGTAGTGACTGTACCACCTTCGATGCGCTTGCCCAAAGGCTGATTGATACGGCGCAAGAATTTGGTCTAATTATTTGCCTTATCATTAGGCACGGTGGTGAACAGGAGTATTATGGTTGTGAGCCTGGTTCATTAGAGGCCAAGGTGCTGCAAAAATTTGATCACTCCACTAAGGTATTTGATTTTGGTTGCCGAACATTAATAGATAACAAGTATATCGTTATTTTGGTAAAAAATATGCCGCTGGACGAGCCAGCAAAATATGGTCGTTTGAAAGATCATTTAGTGGTGTTGAGTAACAGTGCTGAGTCCCGGGCAAAAGGGATTGAACTAGAGCTCTCTATCAACGACCGTCGCGATGCTGCGCTAGAGCAAGTAATCGTTAAGTGTGAGGCAGGCTTGGAGCGGATAGAAAAGAAAATCAATGAACACGACCTGCAAGTTAAAGAGGTCATGCTGACAATGCTTGACAACCTTGAAGACCGACTGCTGTTTTTAGGTCTAGAGGAAGATCAAGAAAAATCTCTAATAGAGCTGGCACAACAAGCAAGCCTTAAGCTAGAGTCATTGGGGGGGTTCACCGCAGAGGTCCATCAAAGTCTACACCAGGTTATTGCCGGTCTGTATGATATGGCGAATTTAAAAGAGGACCCTAAGTAATCCTATTTTCCGGCCTCACCGTCACCCCCTATTTAATGAAAAAAGCAACCAGTGCCGCTGTAATAGCGACGTTTAGGGATTCGACATCACGTTGCATTGGAATTTCAAGATAATGGCCAACTAGTTTTTGGGTAGCTGGTGAAACGCCAGATGTTTCATTACCCAATATCATAATGCTTTTATTACTCAATTTGAATTCAAATAATGATGTACTTGCTGGGGCCGTGAGAGCGCATATTTCAGTCCCATGTTGTTTGAACTCGAGCAAGGCCTGTTTTAACTGATGGCAACGAATAATCGGCGTTTTAAACACTGTGCCGGCACTGGCTTTTATGACCAGTGGTCCAATTGCGGCATTGCCGGTTGCTGGCAGCAAGATACCATCAAGCCGGCTAGCACAGACTGAACGAATGATCATGCCTAAGTTTTGTGGATTGGTAACCCCATCCACCGCCAACAGCGTAAAACTATTGGCATGTTGTAGAAATTCAGCATAACTTTGATGTGCGGGACAAATAATATCGGCAGCGACGCCTTGGTCCTGCTTACTATTCTTCGAGATACGGGACAATCCTCTTTTGCTGTGGTAGACAAGCTCTATTTGTCGTGCGGAGGCATTTGCAATGATACTGTCAAGGATTGCCGCTTTTTTGTTGGAATCAGCCAGGTGTAGTCGATGAACCGTTAGAGAATTGTCATTCAGCGCTTCCATAACAGCGTTTCTGCCATAGATCGTTATCACTTGATCTAGAAAAGCTTTTTTTTCTTGATAGGACTTTGTCATTTAGCTGGTAACATCGACCTCAAACATATTATATAACTCCTGTGCAATAGGCTTATTTTCAGCGGTTAGCTGAATAGCTATTTTGCCAAGGGATTGATATAGTGCCACAATATTTTTGTCGATCTGTTGCGTTTTTAATGCAGCGAGGTGATTTTCGAGTGTCAAAAGGTCTTGTCGCGCTATCGGACCGGTTAGCGCCTTTGCTGTACCGAGATTAATAATATTGTCAGTAGTATTATTAACAATGGGCTTAATGCAGTTCAATGCCGTAGCCCGATCAATGCCAGCGCTATCGAATAAGCGCAAACTTGCTTCTACTAATGACACAAGATAGTTGCTAGCGAACACTAGGCCAATATGGTAGATCATTTTAGACTCGGGCTTGATGGCAACGGGTATTGCATCTATGTTAGAAAACAATTGTTCGAGCTGTGTAACAGCATCTGCATCGCCTTCAATAGTACAAACCGTTTTGGCAAATGATAGGGTAGATACTTCAGGCGCAGCAAAGCTGTGAACGGGGTGAACACTCGCGGTATGGCAGCCAAACTGATGTGCTAATTCTAAAATAGAAGAAGTCAATGAACCGCTACAATGGAAAACAACTGTTTCTTTAGTGAGTTTATTTTCGTTTACAAGTGATTGGCAAACATTAGCAATAGCACTATCTGGGGTGCTGATTAAGGTAAAGTCAGCGGGTGGTAGTTCGCGGATATCCTTAATTGGCTGCCCTGAACCAACAAGCTGTACGGCTTGTTGTGTGCTATCGATCGACCGATTGCAAATGGCCTGGATTTTTAGACTTTGTTTGTCGCTCCAAAGCTTTGCTAAAGTGTTGCCGAGTTTGCCGCAACCGATGATATTGAGTGTTTTCATAGTGAGTTCAGTTTACTTCAGCGAATGGCGTTAGCTTACACTAAACCAGTGATAATCGTCAGAATAATATTAGTTTTGGTCGAATTGTGGTCGTCGATGAATTGATACGGTGCTGGTTAGTAACAGGCTGATTAATAATAGACTGGAATAGGCGATTAGCCATCTGCGGTTGAGAGTTGGCCATTAACTCACTCAATGGATCTTATCATCGTATCTTATTCAACATTGCTTATATAATTATAATATAGTGTAGCGATGCGTGTCGTCCGCCGATGGTTAAAGACGATAACCCTGAGTATGGGCCGGATCAGTCTCATACAACGATACGAACAATATTAAATAGGATAAACTGAGTGTATTCAAAACTGCTACAAGTTGCGCTAATCGGAGTCATTAATTTACCCGCACACGGACAAGATGCGCTTTTTAGCGTTAATAAGGCGCTAATCGTAAAATTATCTACCTTTCATGTGCGTACAATGATGCCAGAAGTGGATATTAGTGAGCTGAAATTTAGGGGGCTTGCCTATATTAACCGCCCACAGAGTGAAGGTGGTGATCACTTACAGGCTGAATTTTGTTGGGGGACTGCTGTTCGCACTAAGCATGATACCTTCGATATATTTCGCTTGAAGTCTAATGATACCGGGTATTTTAAGATCGTTACGGTTGATGCTAACACTGATGGAACAGTAAGTAATGCTAAAATACACAAAATGCCGCTCGCTTCTGCGGTGGCGGGTGAACCCTGTTTAGCTACCAGCGATAGGCAACCAGATGTTGCTTTACGATAGTTAGGAATTGGGTTTGCAATGGGTGAGCGGCTGAGTTCGGTGCGGTGTTCAAAATTATCTCATGAGACTAAAGCCAGCCTATATCTCGGTATAGACTGCGGTGGTAGCAAGTCTCAGTTAGTAGTAGTTAATAAAGATTGTCAGGCGGTTGCAGAATGTAGAGGCGAAGGCTGCAATTACTCTGTACTAGGCTTGGAGAATACAGTGCAGCGAATCGTCTCATTGTTGCAGATGTTGATAACGAGCAGTAACTTTGATGTGTCGGATATTGCGGGAGCATTTTTAGGTATCGCTGGTATACGCAGCAGCTCTGCTGATTCGCGGCAGCTTGCGGCCGCGTTGCAGACGGCTCTGTCAATTGATTTCGTCGTAGAAAATGATACCCATATTGCTTGGTATGCTGGTACCGCTGGTCAATCTGGCATAGTTATCATTAGCGGTACTGGCTCCAATGGCTATGCTATCGATGACTTAGGTCAGCGGCATCAGATAGGTGGGTGGGGTTGGCGCCTTGGCGATGAGGGCAGTGGTTATGCGATAGGGCTTGCCGCATTACGACACGCTACACTTGCGTATGAAGGCCGTGCTCCTGCAACATCATTGAGTCAAGCGCTTTGTTCTTTCTATTCGATTACATCTGTTGACGAACTTGTCGGTCGTATTGATAGCTATCAGCAGATTGCCGCTTTTGCTAAGGTTGTTCACCAACAGGCGTTAAGCCATGATGGCGTGGCACAGGTTATTATTCAACAAGCAGCACAGGATTTGTTTGTTCTAGTAAGATGGTTAGTGGAACATGGTGATTTTTCTGGTGAAAATATTCCTGTTGTCGGTTATGGCGGATGTTTTTCTCATATGACATTGTTAAGGCATGAATTGGTGGGCTGCTTGAAGCGTTATAATGAAACGTTGACGTTTTTTTTGCCAGATTGTTCCGCGGCCTTTGCGGCGGCTAAACTGGCTTTAGTGAAATTTTGTCAATAGGTGTGTTGCCTGTAGTTTGTGTGCTGAACATTGCCGTGGCTTATGCTTAGAGGAGTGTATTATGGCAGAGGGGCTCAAGCTTGCTAATAAGACGGCTGATATCTATATCCCAGACAATAAATCAATCACCCAGGCTGCTGGTAGAACAACCCATATGGCTATTGGGGCTCATCAAGATGATGTGGAGCTACTTGGCTTTCACGGTATAGGTTGCTGTTTTAAGGCGAAGGACAGATGGTTTACCGGTGTCACAGTAACAGACGGAAAAGGTAGTCCTCGCAGTGGCCGTTATGTGGATATGAGTGACAAAGAGATGGCTAGCGTTCGCCGTATTGAACAACGTAAGGCATCGGCTATTGGTGAATATTCTATGCAAGTGCAGTTGGATTTCAGTAGTCAGTCCGTTAAAGCTGGCTGCGGAGATTTGCTAAAAGACCTTGAGTTGTTATTGTTACAACATAGTCCCCAGACATTGTACCTACACAGTATTTTTGACAGCCATCCTACGCATATTGCAGTCGCAACGGCAGCTATCGCTGCTGTAAAAAAGTTACCGTTAAATCGACGGCCAACCAAGGTGGTTGGAGTAGAAATATGGAGTTCGCTCGATTGGTTGCCGGATAATGCGAAAGTTATACTTCACGCGGATGATGATAAGCAGCATCTGTTAGCAGCACTATTAGGTGTTTATGATTCTCAAATAGGTGGTGGCAAGCGCTACGATTTGGCGCAGCGAGGGCGCATGTTAGCAAACGCCACGTTCAGCTGTGCTAACCAAGTAGATAGTTATCAAGGTTGCCAATATGCTGTTAATCTGATGCCGTTAGTCATTGATACTGCACCCTCCGTAGAAGAATATATTAGTTATCTATTGTTGCGGTACCAGCAGGATGTCGTAGAACGATATAAAATTAATGGTTATTAAAAAATATCGTACATATAGTTAATGTAAATAAATAGAGTCAGTTAATAGACACTAATGGTGCGATATAAGGAAGTACATATATGTGTATTAGGGTTGAGTAGTTAAGGTGCAGTCTTCGTTGACAATTACGAGTTGTAGTTATTTTGTAAGTGCTTTAATCAACAACGATGATTGGCAGCTTTTGGTAGCAGGTTGATGCATCTTTTCAGTTATTACTACCTGCTAACAAGTTGATATTAAAATACTTTGCAGCGTCTAAGAGAGTGATAGTTGCAACCGAGCGAGGACAATTTTAAGAGATTAATGGGGTTGCCTTGTAGACAGTCAGATAGTTGTAGCTAAGTCACTCAGATGGCTGGTAAAAAACTGGCAAAAGCAATAAGCAAATTGGATAAGAGATAAGTTTACGAGCATGCTCGATAGCCTGGGTCAGTATATTGTTAGCAATATAATCTAATGTGAGTTTTTTTGCGGTGTAGCATGGAATATGAAATAAATGAGGTATCGCACTAATAAATGCTTGAAAAAAATTTTTGAAGCCTCATAGTAATAGATGGCGCCTAGCTCTGGCTTAAGCGCTTAGCACCAAGTCAAGTTTAGTTACTTTAGTTACAGCATTTAGCAATAACTGAACTGAGTAAATTGATCTTAATGATTTATCTTAATGAAGGGAGGTCCAATCTGTATGAAAGCAGGTGTTGACATTATCTTTCGAGGTACTGATTTTTCCCAAGCATTAAATGAAAAAATTACTAAAAAACTGCAAAAACTTAACCGTTATACCGACAAAATTCTCAATAGCCGCGTGGTTATTGAAACTCCTCACAAAAATAAACTTAAAGGCAACTATTATAGAGCTTCAATAGAACTCGGCTTATCTGGTGAAACAGTTGTTGCAGTTAAAGACGATGATTCTATTCATATTGCTGTACGCGATGCGTTTAATATTGTCGAAAGGAAAATTAAAAAATTGGCAACCAAGGACCGTCGTGGTAGATATGTGGCTCCGTTAGAGTTAGTCGAATCAACTTGATAGCCAGTGTTGAGGGCGGTGCTGCCATTTTTTATATGAGCATAGTATCCCTTGTTTGGTTTGCTACTAACTATAGCTGCTGAAAATAGGCGCTGAGATAGATGCTAAGGCTATAAATATTTTAGGTTATAGATGTTAGGAGTATGCACCATGCTGAGGTGTCACTCGCTCTAGGGTTTAGATTGCCTACGTCTCCATAATCCAATACACTGCGCTTTTACTGTGTGATGATCTATCAAGTCATAGCACCCGCCAGCTGCAATAATCATTGCTAATGCTGCATATGAGGTGCTATGTCTTCTCTGGTTGTCTATTTTATTAATTATATCTTTTATTGCTATGTTTATCGTTCCTATTAGAAAAGCTCAAG
>JANQMK010000401.1 GCA_028280085.1 Pseudomonadales bacterium | reverse complement strand
GCATCGACAGTAATTTCAGGATTATCAGCTACCTGAGATAACATTAGTTGCAAGGCATCTAGCCAGGCCGACAACGTGGCTTCACTGAATAAATCGGTTAAGTAGGTAGCTTCGATAATTAGCGAGTCTGGCGTGGGTAGTATATTAAGGAATACTTCAAAGTTCTCCGCGGCGCGAGGTACTGTTCTCACAGTCGCGGTGGCAGTACCATAGTCCATTGGCGGCATAGGCTGGTCGATATTGAATATAGTGCTTACCAGCGGTACGCGCGAGCGATCTATCTTGATATCTTTCAGTTCGGTAAAAAGTTTACCAAAAGTAAAATTTGGGTGATCGCTGGCGTCTAACACTGCCGACTTAACCTGTGCAACGAGCTCATCAAAACGCGTACTGCCATCAAAACGCAATCGAATAGGCAATAACTGAACCATATGGCCGACTTGATTGGTCCGATTAAAGGCGGCTTGACCGGCCACTGGCAAACCAACGACAATGTCTTCGTTTTGTGTCATGCGATGCAATAAAGCAAAGTAACCTGCCATCACCAGATTAACTAAACTGGCTTTCATGCCAGCGGCCACTTTTGGCAAGGTTTTAACTAATTCGCCTTGCCAAACGACATCATAGCGCGTTGCGCGAAAACTCCGTTCGTTGGGGCGTGCTTTATCCAGTGGAATATCTAGGGTTGGCGGTAGCTCTGCAAATTGCTCAACCCAATAGTCAACATCTTTGTTTGCCACTTGGGATGCTTCATTTTGTTCAGAGAAGTCAAAGAATGACTGTGGCGCTGGCAAGTTGTCAGCGCTGCCCTGTTGTCGATAGAGAGTTGCTAATTCATTAAGTAACAAGCCGGTAGCCCAGCCATCACAGATCATGTGATGGTAAGCGATAACCAATTCATGGGTCTCGTCGCCTAATTGAAGCAACCATGTTGAAAATAGTGGTCCTTCTTCTAGATTCATCGGCGAAATAGCAATTTGTCGCCAAAGGTCACGGATTTTTTGCTTTTGAGCTGCCTCGTCGAGATGGCGGCAGTCTTCAAATTGCATCGTTCCTGTACTGGCTTCTTGCAGACAGATTTCGTGGCCGTTGCGAGAAAATGTTGCGCGTAGAATGTCGTGTCGTTGAATCAACGTATCAATGCAGCGCGACAATAGCTCGCGGTCGAGCGTGCCCTGATAGGTGATAGATACCGCTTCGTTAAATGCGGTGTTGGCTTCCTCACTCATTTGTGCCGAAGCCATAATTTCTTGCTGTGGACCAGTAGTTGGGCTAACTCTTAGTAATTCTCCACCCGCAAATGGGTCAAATTCTTCTGCGCTCATGGTTTACCTACTTCGATGTATTTGCCTTTGTTATTTGGATCTGCAATAAAATATGCAGGTTGGCCCTGGGCATTTTTCCCCAAACGTGCTCCGGCGGGGATCGATGGGCGAGCCGAGAGAAATTGCTTGGCTGCTACCATGTCACCGTCGATAAGCCCGTTGACCACCATTTTTGCAAGGGATTGCTGAAAAGCCGATAAAATTTTCTCTACATCTGCAGCATTGTGCTCAGTGGTTAAAAAGTTTGGACGATACTGTTGTATGTGAATACCTTCTAATGTCATTAACGTAAACAGTAAGTGGCCCCAGTGAGCATTAGCGGGTACGGCAACATAAAATAACGAGGCGAAAGACTCGAACGTGACTTCACATTTTAGTTCTTTAATGAATGCTTGCGCCTTTTGTGCCATGCCGGTTGTTTTTTCTTCCAATGCTTCATACAGCGCATTGCCTTCCGCTTTTATTCTTTCCATGATTGCTTTCGCTGATACCAAGCTAATAGGGTGTCGCACAAAGGTGCCAGCAAAGAAGGTGACGCCACACTCTGGGATGGATTCATCACCATATGACCAGTGGCCGCCATCTAAAGCATCCATGAACTTGGCTTTGCCACCAATGATACCAATCGGGTGGCCGCCACCGACAACCTTGCCGTATGTGGCTAGATCGGCGTCGATCTGAAAACGTTGCTGTATACCGCCGGGGTGAACACGAAAACCGGTAACAACTTCATCAAAAATAAGAGCAGTGTTTGATTCGCGAGTAATATCGCGTATGGCACGCAGATATTCTGCGTCGTGAAATTCGGGCTTACGACTTTGCACTGGTTCAACCAGTACTGCCGCCAAATCGGACGATAACGATTTGATGGTTTCTAAACTGCTGGCTTCTCCCCAAGGCAGTACTAGCATTTGGCTGGTTTTTTCGCGGGGAATGCCTGGTGCTGCCGGTAGCGCCTGATAGTCTTTGCCGGGGCGATTAATGACTTCATCGAAAATACCATGGTAGCCGCCTTCAAACATGACTACCAAAGTACGACCTGTAACGGTGCGTGCTAGTCGAAGAGCGCCGGCTACCGCTTCCGAACCGGTACTGGCAAAGGTGCAACGCTCATTGCCAGTTAACTCGCAAAATAACTTGGCAACCTCGCCGGCAACCGGTGATTGGGGCCCTGTCTCTATTCCCAAGTCTAATTGTTGTTTTACCGCTGCGGTAAGGAAGTCGGGGGAATGACCGAATAAGATTGGCCCGAAGCCGTTAGACGTATCGATCAGTTCGTTGCCATCAATATCCCACAACTTGGAACCTTTTGATTTCTCAGTCACGATGGGAAATACAATTTCCTTCCATTCGGGGTTGAAGCCGGATACGCTGCGGGGGTCGGCAAAGTAACGGCGATGTTTTTGCGCATAGGCTTTTGAACTGGCGTATTTTGTTTGATATTGTTGCAAAATATCGTCGACCCATTCTTGCTGGGCATTACTCAGGGCAATCCCTAATTTTTCACGAGTGATGCGTGTGCCTGGTGTATGGCGTGCTTTGGGCTTCTCATCAGCTTTAGTTTGTTGTACTGAGCTAGAAGATTGTGTCGAAGCTTTGGTCGGAGCAGGCGTTTGCGCGGCTGGTTGGGGCGTTGTTGTGCCCGCACTACTGGTTGCGGGTAGTACATTGTCTAGGTTCGGTGCCGTTCCACCACTAAGAGCTTGCAGTTGCATCTGCATAATTTGCAATTGAGCATTGACAACCTGCTGTATTACCGGCCCATCCGATATACCCGTAGCTGGCGGTAAGCCGGCTGATTGAGCTTGGGGTAACATTTGCGTCACGGCTGATGATTCACCCATTGTCGCAGTAGCTGTGCTGTCAGTGATAATTTTAGTTTCCACGGGAATATACTCCGCCATAAAATTGCTCAATTCATCCAAGCAAGTATACTCTTCCACTAAATGACGAAAAGTAATGCCGGATTCATAAGCTCGTTCAAGGGCTGTTGCTATTTGAGTTAACAGTAGTGAGTCTAAACCTACTTCGCTAAAATGTGCGTCGGGAGACATATTACCCAGGTCATAACCGGTGACATCTTCAAACAGGGCTTTTAACTTGCTTTGTACATGCTCTAAATGCTCTTGAGCGCTCATGGTAACTTCCTGACGTTGTGGTTGTATTGTCTGAGCCGAGGTGGCTATGTTAGCTCCAGATAACATTTGTATAGATAGATGTTGTTGTGTGGCCTGGAGTTGCTGGACTGTGGCTGCCTCAGTTGGAACACTAATAGCTGGCATGCTGGCTGCTAAGCCAGCGTTAGTTTGCAAACCCGTTGTATTGGGTGGGCATAGGCTGTGTTTTTTCGGTAAAAACGCGTAGCCTGGTAGACTGATTTTGGCTGTGGGTAAATTCGCAAACTGCTGGCGCCAATCTATCGGGTAGCCGTTTACCCACAGCTGGCTAATACCCTTGCTTATATCAATAGGGGCACGTTCATCGGTACCAAAGCTGGGTAATATCGGTGCGATAAGAGCCTGAGCGCTCAATGGCTGATAGCTGGCCAGCGTTGCCAAGGTGTTGCCTGGTCCAATTTCTACCAGTGCGGTTTCATTGTTACCGAATTGCTTACCGGCATTTGCGATAGCGTCGGCAAACAACACGGGTTGTAGCAGCTGAGAGGCCCAATAATCTGGTGATTGTGCTTCGGCAGCGCTGAGTAATTCACCTGTCGCGGTAGAAATAATAGGGATTGACGGTGCCTGTCGTGAGACGGCGGCGACAACTTGCTTAAATTCGGCTGCTACCGGCTGCATCATATTAGAGTGAAACGCGTGGCTAGTATGGAGTAATACTGTGCTAATCTGTTTTGCTTTTAGTTCCTCATCGGCACGTTGGATGGCTGATGCGGGACCGGCTATTACCATGGACTCTGGCGCGTTAACGGCGGCGAGGCAGGTTTCATCGTCGAGTAGTGCGTCAACGTTATCGCGATGAGTCTTCACGACGAGCATCTGACCTGGCGGCATAGATTGCATCAGTGCCCCGCGCCTACCCACCAAAGTAATTGCATCTTCAAAACTAAAAACACCGGCCAAGGTTGCTGCAGCAAATTCACCAATGCTGTGGCCAAGTAAAAAATCGGGTTTTACCCCCTGAGACATCAGGTGCTTAGCGAGGCCGTACTCAAGTAGAAACAAAGCTGGTTGAGCTACCTTGGTTTGATCTATATCTAGACCTAGTTCTTGTTTCTCTTCTTGGTTAAACAACACAGCACGGACATCAAATCCCTCCGCATCTCGCAACAGGTCACAGCCTTTATCAAACAGTTGACGAAAGTCCGGATTATGTTGGTACAACCAATAGCCCATCTGTAAACGTTGTGCACCTTGGCCGGAAAACAAGAAACCAATCTTACCGTTTGCTTGCAATGTATTTTGGCCCGTTACGATTGATTTTTTATCAGCTAGCCGTTTAGCGAAATCAGCAGTCGTTCGACCGCTAACAGCGGCACGATAAGGAAAAGTTTTACGGCTTAAGGCTGCGGTAAATGCTGCATTTAGGGCAGAGGTAGTTGATGCTTGGCGGTCAAAGTGTGCTTGGTAAAGTTGTATCTGTTGTTGTAATGCCTCTTCACAACGGGCTGATAGCACCAGGGTATATTCCATGGCATTATCTGTTGCTGTGTCGTCAATACTTGCCGCTGGTGTTGGTGCTTGTTCAATAATAACGTGGGCGTTAGTGCCGCCTACACCGAGAGAAGTGACAGCCGCACGTCGAGGCCCTTTTGCTTGCCAAGGTTCAGTGACAGCATTGACATAAAAAGGTGTTTTGTCTAGGGCAAGTTTGGGGTTTGGCTTTTCGTAAAACAATGTCGGAGGTATTTTGCCATGCTGTACGGCTAACACTGCTTTGATAAAGCTGGCAACGCCTGCAGCATGGATAGTATGGCCAATATTGGATTTAACGGAGCCCAAGGCACAGCGTTTGGTTGTGTCATCTGCAATGTCACCCGAAATAGTATAGCTTTGTCGCAGCGCTTCAACTTCTATGGGATCTCCCAAGGGGGTTGCCGTACCGTGGGCCTCAATAAAACCGACTGAATTTGGGTCAATAGCCGCCCGTGATAGCGCCTCGTTATAAACAGCTACTTGCCCACTAACACTGGGGGCTGTAAAGCTGGCTTTGACTGCACCATCGTTATTGACCGCGTAGCCTTTGATAACCGCGTAGACTCTATCATGGTCTTGTTGGGCTAAATCGAGTCTTTTCAACACGACCAGACCAGCGCCATCATTAAAAGTTGTGCCCGATGCATTTGCATCGAACGGACGGCAGTGTCCATCTTGAGACAGCATGCCGCCTTCTTGATACAGATAGCCACTATATACGGGAAATGATATTGATACACCGCCAGCGATGGCCATTTCACACTGGTTTTGCTCGATACTGGCGCAAGCTTGGGCTATAGCAACGAGACCAGTTGAACAAGCTGTATAGACATTAACGCTGGGACCTTTTAAATTCAGCTTGTAAGAAATACGCGTACTGAGAAAGTCCGGCTCATTGGCTACTGCAGCATTAAATGCGCCAAAGCGTTGTAGGATTTCGCGGTTGGGTATTACATACTGTTGGTAGTAACGAGCCCAATTCATACCAACAAATACACCGGTTCTTAAGCTTTGTTCATCTCCTGGCAGATATCCCGCGTCTTCTAAGGCATGCCAGGACATCATCAAAAGGACTCTTTGCTGTGGGTCCATCAGATCAGCTTCTAAGGGAGATATACCGAAGAATTCAGCGTCAAACTGGTCATAATCAGGTAATACGCCCTTGGCTTTTATGTAACTTGATTGGGATTTTTCTGCTGGGTCAACATCGGTGCTCAATTCCGCTTCGGAAAAAAACGAAATCGATTCTTTGCCTTGCAATAAGTTATCCCAAAACTGATCAATATTGCCTGCGCCGGGGAATCGACATGTCATGCCAATCACGGCAAATTCAGTTTGTTCTAAGGTATTCTGCTTGGCAGTGATTGGTTGACCGTAGGTGGCGCTGTCTTGTCGCAGATAACGTGTTTGCGTGGCTATTGTTGGATATTCAAAAACGAAGGTGGCGCCCAGGGTTTGTGTAAAGCGCTCCTCTAACAACTCTGTTAATTGAATTGCCTCGATTGAGGTTCCTCCAGCATCCAAAAAGTTTTCCTCAGGGGTAACCGCACGTCCTAATATCTCTGACCAACAGGCGGACACAGACTGATTATCAATAGCCTTCTCTGGAGAGGCGTTAAAAGGATCAGGCAGCTTAGCTGTGTCTAACTTGCCATTTTGATTTTTGGGTAAGCTGGTCATCGGAATGATGAAGTGGGGTACCATGAAGCGCGGGAAGGAGTCGCTGAGCTGCTGACGCAAGGCAGTGCGATCTATATCCCGTCCTACCACGTAGGCTGCTAGACGTTTTTGACCCTGGGGGCCTATTTTAACCAAGACTCTGGCTTCTATGATGCCATCTAGTTCATTCAGATACTGTTCAATCTCTCCTGGCTCAATACGATGGCCATCAATTTTTACTTGAGTGTCGTTGCGGCCCAAATAATCATAACTACCGTCGGCCAGTTTAGTCACCAGGTCGCCAGTACGATAACCCCGTCGCGTTACTCTGTCTCGACAGACAATATCAACAAAACGTTCTGCCGTTAGCTCTGGCCGGTTTAAATAGCCTTCGGCTACGCCATCACCAAATGCAATTAATTCACCAACTTCACCATCTGGTACTGGCTTGAGTGTGGTATCAAAGACGTCACAGGTGGTACCTGGGATAGGGAATCCGATGGGAATACGCTTCACGCTATCATCTAGTTGACGAGGGATAGGGTAGACAGTGGTGAAAGTGGTATTTTCTGTTGGGCCATAACCATTAAAGATGCGCGTATTAGGTAATAATGACAAGCCTTGTTTAATATGTGCGAAGGAGAGTGCTTCGCCGCCAACTAATAACTGTTTTACCGAAGCTAGGGTGTCAGGGTGCTCCATGATAATGGCATTGTACAACGATGAGGTAAGCCATAAAGTTGTCACCTGTTGAGAAACAATCGCCTCTTTAATATAAGCTGGCTTGAGCGGAAAACTTTCTGGGTAAAGTACACAGGTTCCACCATTAAGTAACGGACCCCAAATCTCTAGGGTCGATAAATCAAAGCTTAGTGTCGACAATTGCAAAAAAACTTCTGCTTCGGCAAATGAGATATAGTCGGTATTTAATACTAAGCGATACACACCTGCGTGGGGCACCACAACGCCTTTGGGAGTTCCAGTTGAACCTGAGGTAAAAGTAACATAGGCCGGCAGTTTGGTATCTAAAGGTATATCGGGCCTAACATTCTGATATGAATCACCCGTAGCGCAATGCCAATCTATATCGATATCTGGCAGTGGTATGGTGGAGCCATCGTACAAACCGATAGATGCGGCAGACTGTTGGTGGATAAAGGTTTGTCGTTCTAGGGGATATTCTGGATCAATAAATACATAATGGCCGCCGGCCCATAGAATGCCGAGCAGTTGACCGCATAGAAGCGGAGTGCGTTGTGACGGGACCACGATCGCATCGCCTGGTTGCACGCCTCGTTCGAGTAATTCGGTGGCGACAATGCTTGCGTATTCACATAGCTCGGCGTAGGTCTGGTCGTGCCAGTTACCGTCAACAAGCACCTTTACGGCGGTATTTTGCGGGCATCGGTCGGCGGTAGCGACAAAAGCAGCTACGATTGTACTCGTGACGTTATGGCCAGTCTTCATAGTCATTGATCATCCAACCCTTTTTAGGTTACTCCAACCTGAGTATAGGCAGAATAAAATTGCCTTTCTTACCCTTTGATGGCCATAACATGGTTTAGTTAAATAGAGTCTGTTTTTAAATACTGCTTGCTTGATGATTTGGGCGATTAGCTCAAATATCTGTACATTTATACGGACTATCATTGGATGGTTGGTAGATGTCAGTGATGGCAAGTTAGCATAAGATAACGACAGAGCGTTTTTTGATCTATTCTTTGTGAGGCGTTGGTTGGCGCTGGTTGCTGTTGTTTTAGTGCGAACTGCTGCCTTCAAGGTAAAAACAGCAGTGATTGCAACCAACTTTTGCAAACTATTCAATGACCGAGTTGTTATTTCACCAAAAACGAGCATGACGTAACCATATTTAGTTAGATGACATTGGTGTCATTGTGAGTATCAGACAGATTTGTCTGCGCGATTATTGTACTTATTGTCGTTAAATTCAACCCAAAGTGGACTTTAATGGGGTGATTTAGCTGTTTGGAGTTACGTGCTAAACCCACCACTACGCTAACGACTTCAAATCTACTTACCGGTGTCGATATTATTTACGATATCCGACAACTCATTTCATTGGAATTGTAGTTATGTGTGATGACTTGAAGGGCTGCAAGCCATCGCGCGGGCCAATTATAGATATATCGACGGGGAATTGGAATCTAATGATTAGCTAGGGTTGTGCTTATTCTACCAGTGCATTATTGAAAACATTCATTACAGTGCTAAAAGTCATCGTTGTGAAACTGGTATTGGATGAGGGCGCCTCTAAATGATGAAAGTAAGAATCAAGCTAATCGAAAAAATTGAGAGTATCGATGATAGTACGATACCTGTTGCTATGGTTGATTCACCGCCATCAGTGTTTTTTGCGAATATGTATGCGCTGATTCCCACTGGTAGCGCTGCTGCGATGAGAACGGTGTCAGCCCACAGTTTATCTATCGCAAAAACGTGATAAGCAAGTACCCAGACAAGTAAGGGCAAACCCACTAGTTTGATGCTTATCATGGCCATTGCCGGTTTTAAATCATTGCTTAGCTGATAGTTGTAAAGGGAACAACCTAAGACAAAGAGCGCTGCGGGCACGGCGGCAGTAGAAAATAGCTTGAGCGCGTCATTGATAGGCTGGTACAGCGATATGCCAATGATATTGACAGCGATGCCAATGATAAGACTGGCAGTAATTGGGTTTGTGGCTAACTGTTTTACGCAACCGATGATGAGGCGGTTAATCGTCGAGAATTTTAGTGTAATGCGTTCTATAACTGCAAACCCGAAAACAAACATCAGCAGGCTTTGAATAGAAATAATGGCGAACAATGGTATTAGAGAATCGCTGCCTAATGCGTGTAAGCAAATTGGAATGCCTATAACGGTAGTATTGGAGTAAGCGGCTCCCATGCCGTAACTGCTTTGTTCGGCAAGGCTAAAGTTAAAAGTTAAACGCCCTATTTGCATAGCAATAACATATGCAATCAGGGCCGCACTGTAATAGATGACAAGAATTTCCCACTGAAAATTCTCGGATAACTCAGCGTTGGCGGTATTAATGAAAAGTAGAATAGGTATAGCGACGTTAAAAACAAATTTTGCCAAGGCTTCACTGTAGTTGTTACTGAGCAAATGCCAGTGGCGCATGCTCCAGCCTATAAGAACGATCGCTAGAACGGGGAAGATAACTTCAAAAGCTTGCATACGGAACTTAACGGATAAAAGGCAACTGCTTTAAATTGACGAGCTAGCATAACACTTAGTAACAAAAACTGCAGTCTATGCGTCAGTCCTTGCTCCGTTAATTTATGCAATGAAAGAGGGGATTACTACTGGCGAGGACTGAGTGCGTTAAATGTGACGAGCCTTTGGTGTATGCTAGATAATCGACATCAGCAAAAGATGCTATCCGTGCTAGGGAAGTCGATGTTTTTACGACTATCATGCGGTTTATCTTGGGCTGAGTAGCAAATTGTGGCAGAGCGACTATAGAGTCACGGTTTTGTATGATATGTTGATCATAATCGGTTCAGTTGATTTATTTAGGGTAACAACTGGACCCTGCAAGACCCTCTGTATTAACATTGCCGCAGCCAAGAGTCGGCAAATAAGTCAATACCACTGTAAAAAGTATGGCCAAACAATGGATTAACCCCACTTTTGGTATGTATTTTATACGATTATTGCTGTCAGCTGTGGTCGCTAAGGCGCATCGTACTTATGTTTTAGCGATGTGTGATATTGGCGTGATATGAGTGATGAGAGTAAGTAAAGCGTATTACGAGGTGGCAACAACGTGACTCATTTAGTTTTTGTTGCTAATACATTGTGTTGTAAATACGTGTTGTAAAGACCAGTCGCGAATGACAATGACTTCTGAAAAGAAACAGGCTCGAGCGAATTTAGAATCTTTAAGGCAGATCTTTACTGTCCCTGAAGCACCGGATTCTACTTTGGGCCGGATAGACAAAGATATCTCACAAAACCTAATCGGTTTTTTGCAAGATCACATCGTTGCGGTAGAGAAAGATCTGCTGGAAATGGAAGCAGATTTTTCTGGTTCCGCTATTCCAGATCAACCCATGTTTGTGTCTGAACAGACTCAATTTTTATTGGACAAACTGGTTTCGCAGTCGGTGCATACAGCTTCGCCGAGCTTTATTGGCCATATGACATCAGCACTTCCCTATTTTATGCTGCCTTTGTCAAAGATTATGATGGCGCTCAATCAGAACATGGTAAAAATTGAGACATCTAAGGCCTTTACGCCGCTGGAGCGCCAAACCATTGGCATGTTGCATCGCTTAGTGTATGGCGAAGAGGACGCATTTTATGTTAAGCACATGCATAATCGAAATCAGGCACTAGGCAGTTTTACGTCTGGCGGGACAATTGCCAACATAACGGCGTTATGGGTGGCTAGGAATAATATGCTGCGGCCGGATGGAGATTTTGCCGGCGTTGATCAGGAAGGGTTATACAGTGCCTTAAAACACTACGGCTACGAAGGTGTAGCCATACTGGTGTCTGAACGCGGGCATTATTCGTTGGGTAAGGCAGCAGATGTTTTAGGTATAGGTCGTAAGAACATACGTGGTATTGCCACCGACAACAACAATAAAGTGAAGCCAGCCGCCATGTTAACAGAGGCTAAACGATTAGAGCAGCAAGGCATTAAGGTGATGGCTGTGGTTGGTGTTGCCGGCGCGTCAGAAACTGGTTCAGTCGATGCGCTGGATGAGTTGGCTGATGTTGCGAGCGAAATCGGCTGTTACTATCATGTCGATGCCGCTTGGGGCGGCCCCACTTTGTTTTCAGAAAAATATCAATATCTCTTACGGGGCATTAAGCGAGCTGATTCGGTCACTATTGATGCGCACAAGCAACTTTATGTGCCCATGGGGGCGGGTTTGGTTGTTTTCAGAGACCCAACATCCCTAACGGGGATTGAACATCATGCGGAGTATATTATTCGCAAAGGTTCAAAGGACTTGGGTAGTCATACGCTGGAAGGTTCGCGTTCTGGTATGGCAATGTTGGTGCAGTCTGGTCTCAAAATTATTGGTCGTCGAGGGTATGAACTGCTTATCAATCAGGGAATTGAGAAAGCGCGCAAGTTTGCCGATATGATTACAGCCAATGACGATTTTGATTTGGTATCGGAACCTGAGTTAAATATTTTAACCTATCGTTACGTGCCTCCTGCTATAAGAGCAGCACTAGATGAGGCGGACCAAGATACTCAAGCAGCAATAAACGATGCCCTTAGTAAGCTGACTAAACATATTCAAAAAACCCAGCGCGCGCGAGGTAAGGCGTTTGTCTCTCGCACGCGTTTAACACCAGCAGCATTTGATTACTATGCTATTGTGGTTTTTCGTGTCGTATTGGCTAACCCATTGACGACAACTCAGATATTAAAAGATATTCTCGATGAACAAATAGCAATTGCGCAGGAACCCACTGCACAAGCCATTTTAGCGTCAGTTACATTAATAAATGGTAGCGGTAAAGCGGTAAAAGAGTGATCTTGTTAGCCGCTGGTAGAATAAAAAACTACTTTGAATAGATGGTGTCATAGTTGTTTAATACGGTGAAACATATTTTATTTGTCTGTGTTGAAAACTCATGTCGTAGTCAGATGGCGGAGGCCTACGGTAAATTGCGTGCACCTGATGGTGTGCGTTTTTATAGCGCTGGTTCTAGCCCTTCAGGCTTGGTAAATCCAAAGGCCATCGCGGCAATGGCTGAGTTAGATTATGACCTTTCTGCCCATCAATCAAAGTCTTTAAATGACGTTCCTCAGATAGAGTATGACCATGTCATCACCATGGGATGTGGTGATGAGTGTCCGTTTGTGCAGGCAAAACGGCGGATAGATTGGGGGGTTGCCGATCCTAAGCGCTTGCCTGCAAAGGATTTTGTCAAGACCAGAGATGCTATAGGACAGCGTGTTGATGCACTGATTGCTGAATTAGTTGTTGCTTAGCGTAATTTTGGCACCGAAAAAATACTAGTAACCTATTGAAATAAAATAAGATTTTTTTGGAATAGTTATTGCTATAGTCCTCCTTTGATACCATTGTGTCAAAACTGCGATAAGGATTAAGCATGTTTCAAATAGGGCTAGACGCTTATTCATCCAATAGTTCGGTGTTACCGGAGCGCCGTCAGGTGGAATTGCCAGAAGACGGTGAAAATAGCGGTACGGCGAAGTCCGGTATACAAGAGGGTGAAGAGCAGGTTAATGCGTCGGTAGTAACTATCTCTCCTCAAGCGGCAAAGCTTAATTTAAGCTCCGTTAGCTATTTTGGTGAATCCGTAGTAAATGTGTCTAAAGTTGGTGAAGTAGCAACTCGTCTGTTTATGACCGGTGTATTGACCGAGGAAGAATTCACCGTGTTGGCTGGTAGGGAGGCTGAAACGAAGCATAATAATGGCGTTATTGGCGAAAGTATTAGTATGATTGATACGGCCATACAGCATGTGAAACATCAGCACGACACAAGTCATTCGGATTCTGTATTACGTCGTGTTAAGTCTGTGTTGGAAAACTTTATGGAATATGGCGAGGCGATAAAGAATCCTGATGCGTTTTCAAGTATGCAAAGTTTTAATCAGGCTATGGCCGAGGTACCTGATCAAACGAGTGATGTCGTTTATACCAATACTCAAACGCTGCTAAAGATGGCCGATAGCTTGAGCAGTAGTAACCATAGCTCTACTTCTGTGAAACGTTATCTAGAAGTGCTTAATCAGTAGATTTTAAGCATTGTAGTACTAACGGATTTTTTCGGTTACCAAATGCAATAAAGAACATAGGTTGTTAGAGTAAAGATGGTTAAAAATATAGTTAAGTAGTCTAATCTGTATTTTTTATTGCTGCATTGTGCCTATTTCGCCATACTCATAATGAGCAGAACGTTTGGATCAATCAATGAGCGAAAAGTACGATATTATATTTCGAGGCGATATCCGAGAAGGGCATTTTTTACCTGATGTAAAAGTTGAGCTAGCCCGCCTAATGAAGGTAGAGGAGGACCTAGTCACTCCGTTATTTAGTGGGCGGCCGGAACGTATAAAGAAAAATGTTGATTTGGCAACGGCAGAGAAATATAGAGCGGTATTAGCTAAGATCGGTATGATCGTCGAGTTGAAAGCGATCGATACCGAAACTGTCGTTGCAGAACGGCAGCCTAGTGCGACCCCGCCTGCTAAGCCTGCTCCTGCTAAAGAGTTATCGCTGATAGACCCTGAAGAAGACGCTGAAGAAAATGCTAAGCCAGTGGCGATAGGTAATTTTGACCTAGCACCGCCGGGTGCGGATTTACTGGAGGGTCTTAGCGCAAGACAGACGCAAAACGAATCAGCTATCGAGGTCGATATTGCCCATATTGGTTTAGATGACCAAGGGGGTAACTTATTGCACGAGGATGAGCGTGAAGTCGTGGTTGCCGCGGCGGTTGATGTGAGTGAACTATCTGTGGCTGACGTGGGCGCTGAATTACTAAAGGATAATGAAAAGAGTAAGGTCGCACCACTGGATATTGATCTCTCGGAAATCACA
>JANQMK010000389.1 GCA_028280085.1 Pseudomonadales bacterium | reverse complement strand
GGTGAGGTATCATGGTTCAAAAGACCGCGATATCCCTAGTTGCAACTGGAACGATAAGAGCCAAGGTCGTCCTGAGGGACGGGGATTAATACACGAGGCAAGCATGTCAATACCCTGCGGAATCAATAATGTTACCGTCGGCAGTCACGGTATAGCAGTGCAATTGTCAACAACACGGTTAGTACCTCACGCAGTGGTACAAGCTGTAATATACGACGACATATTTTCAGCCAACCCGAATGTCCCCACCCCCATAGACAAGCATGACTACATTAATGCAGTCACCGCCAGATACGTTTGGCCCAGTTTATCCGTTTTTAGTATGACTGATTTGTAACAAATTACTGACTTGTCACAATCGGACTAAATAGACCCAATACCAATGTAGTTAACCAACACCAATGTAGTTAAACAGATATAATCGTACTCACTTAGATATAGAGGTTGTGAAAATATGGCAAAATATAATCGTGCAGAAGAAATTGCTCGTATTGAAAAAGACTGGGCCGAAAACCCACGTTGGGCTGGTGTCAAACGTACTTACAGTGCTGAAGATGTTGTCAGGCTACGGGGCTCCATCAAAATTGAAAATACGATCGCCAAACAAGGGGCAGAAAAGCTCTGGGGCTTAGTCAATGGCGATGCCAAGAAAGGCTATGTTAATTGCCTCGGTGCCCTTACTGGTGGCCAGGCTATGCAACAAGTTAAAGCCGGTATCGAGGCCATTTACTTATCTGGTTGGCAAGTGGCGGCTGACAATAACACCAGTTTCAGCATGTACCCTGATCAATCTCTATATGCGGTTAACTCCGTACCTACAGTTGTACAACGCATTAACAATACTTTTCGACGTGCCGATCAAATCCAATGGCAGCGCGGTATCAATGAAGGTGACGAGAATTATGTCGACTACTTTGCGCCAATTGTTGCCGACGCAGAAGCAGGTTTCGGTGGTGTACTTAACGCATATGAGCTAATGAAAGCCATGATTGAAGCCGGCGCGGCAGGCGTTCACTTCGAAGATCAGTTAGCCTCTGTTAAAAAATGCGGCCACATGGGCGGTAAGGTACTGGTTCCAACACAAGAAGCGGTACAAAAGCTAGTAGCTGCTCGTCTCGCGGCAGACGTCGCAGATACGCCAACTATTGTATTAGCCCGTACTGATGCTAATGCCGCTGACCTGCTAACCAGCGATTGTGACGATTATGACAAGCCATTTGTCAGTGGTGAACGCACTGCTGAAGGTTTCTATCGCGTTAAAGCTGGCATCGACCAAGCCATAGCGCGTGGCCTAGCTTATGCACCTTATGCCGATTTACTATGGTGTGAAACCGCTACTCCAGATCTAGACGAAGCGAGAAAATTTGCTGAAGCTGTTAAGAAGGAATACCCAGATCAGTTATTGTCTTACAACTGCTCACCTTCATTTAACTGGAGAAAGAACCTAGACGAAGCCACTATTGCTAAGTTCCAACAAGAACTCAGTGACATGGGCTACAAATACCAGTTCATCACCTTAGCGGGTATCCACAACATGTGGTACAACATGTATGACCTAGCTTACAACTACGCGCGTGGCGAAGGCATGAAGCACTACACTGAGATGGTACAAGAACCTGAGTTTGCCGCTGCTGAAAAAGGCTACACCTTTGTTGCCCATCAGCAAGAAGTGGGCACAGGTTACTTCGATGATATGACAACTGTGATTCAAGGCGGTCAGTCGTCAGTAACTGCTTTAACCGGTTCTACCGAAGAAGAGCAGTTCTAATCATTTGTAGAGCTTGTCTACTCAGGTAAAACTGCTGAAAAACCCCTAGCCATTTGGCTGGGGGTTTTTGTTTTAATAGGCCTCTATTTTTTGGAGAGACTGTTAACTTGGAGCCAAAAAACCAGTAAAAACTCCTCTTACTGGCAATAAACCCCTATCGTTTGCTAAAATAAACTCTTTTACATGCTAGTAATTTATCGACATGTGAATAGGTCTTTCTCGATCACCCCAATCGTTACAATCATTGGCTCCCGAAACATGAATCCCTTTCTTCATAGACGCCGCTGAAAGCAACATTGACAACATCGCCCTACCTTTTTCGTGTACTAAACTAACCGCCCATTCGCCATTAGAACATCCAGGTTCATTTGAATGATTTTCTAGCTGGAACATTAAAATATTTCCTTCATGAATCCTGATATTAGCCACCTTTGCATTGCTAGAACTTCCTGCATTAGCTTGGAAGCATATACCAGCAAGCAAAAGACACATTATTGGTTTCATCTTCATCTTAGACACCTCAATTTTTATCATCGCTATTCAACTCGGCATTAGAATATTATATCCAACACACTTTTTTTCTTAGTTCGACATAGGAATTGACTTTACAAACTCTCTTCTATCTCGAGTAGTATGCCCAATAGTAACTGCCTTGACACGCTCCGCACCTTCTGTATCACACGGGTTACTATCAAAGGTAACAACTTTCACCGGCAACCCAAAAGCTTGTGCATGTAGAATGGATCTATAAATGTTTTCTCCTCCTGCCTGAGTCGTATCAAAAGAAAAACTTTCAGTGCTATTACAGTTTGCTTTTTTTAAGTCGCTAACCGTTAACTGAAAAACAATCTTTGACGTTTTCGATTTCGATTTTATCGACGCTATCGATCCTTTAACACCGGCTGCTTGTGAAAAATTAGCAAAGCTTAATGCCACAATAAAAATCATTGATTTCATCTTCATTTCTTACCCCCATCTTGAGCTACATATAAAAAGAGTTATGGTTATTGTCGTATTATAATTTCTAATATATTACTGATTTCGCAACCGTTTCAAACCCCTTACTTTCATTTATCTCATAGAGCTTCTTGGACAGGTATTACTGTTCTTTATTTTGCTGCCTGCCCTTAGGTATATCTTTTTCATTGTTTGGATCAACTAGTCATCATACGACAAGCACGTTGCAGACGTTATCACTTCATCGCTAGCCCATATTTGCAATCCCAGATCGAAATAATCAAAAGAGGTCTTTACATCACCATCATCATACTCAACAGCTTCGCCAACTTCATCAGGTGTACAACCTAACACCTTTTCAAGCTGCGCCGTAGTCATACCAATAACATTCTTTCCATCATACTTAAATTCGCGGTAAGCCGTTATTGAGACCACATCCTCACCATCGACATCTATATACACATCATTAGCAGGCACGATATATGTATCCCAATCTGTGGAATCTGTTGAGGTTTCATCACGCACAACATTAAGATTCTCAAAGTAATCCGATATTTTTGAATCAATTATAATCGGGCCAAGACTCTTATTTGGTACCCACTGCCAATTAATATTCATCTTTTTCTCGTACTGCTATGTTCTTCACTCTTGGCCTTTCGTGCTGTATCACGCTTAATATTCTTAATCCTTTGATCTATCTGTTCCTTCTCTCTGCCTGAAGCAGATTTTTTCTGTTCTTCTAGCTTTTGAATTTGCTTTTCAGCTTTAGTCTGCGCTCTGCCACCATCGCCATGCTTTCCGTTCTTACTGCTATCTCTAGATCTCCTGCTTTTATTCTTATCATCATCATTGTTTGGATCTTGCTGCTAGGCTCACCATCTTCTTCTGTAGACTCCTCCGATATCATATCATTGACACTTTCAATGATAGCAACAGCGGCAATACCCTCAGCTCCAGCCGCCCATAAACCGAACTCTAAAGCCCCTATTGCAGAGGGAGTAGCTGGGATAAATACTAAGTTATTCGCTGCCCCGTCAGGCGCCGGCGCAGTAACAACAATCTCTTCAATATCCTCACCACCATTATTGCCATCATCACGACTAAACCGGTTATGATCAGATTCAAAAGAATACTCTCTCTTGTCCTGTTAAATATACTACGCTAGTTTTACTACCGTTCCCCTTATGATCTTCTTATTTGATAAGTCAACTCAGCTATGCCTGGTACCAATCGACATTTTCATATAAATAGTTTCAGCCCCGTCTTGTCTGCAATATCTCCAACTCTATCAGATAACTTGTCATTATTATTCTTGTCATTATCTGGATCAACAAAGCAACATTAAACTCCAAAACCCTCCCTCCACTCAAACTCATCAATGGTATATTCATCCACACTAAAGCCACTCTCATAACCCCTGAATCCTGGCTGAGAACTCAGCTCCTTTATCGCAAGCTCGGCTTTTTCTTTAGAAGAAAAAACACCAATAAATTTCACATCCTCAGACAGGTCATCTTCCCGCAGATGTTGTAAAACATAAATACTATTCATAGACATATCCTACTTAAAAGCTCGATCACCCCATTTTTTGATTTTATTAAATTCGGAGCCTGGTCCTTTCTTCCACCAATAAAAACTGAAGCCTTCGAGGGGTAAGCTAGTGTTGATCGCCAATTAAAAACAACTAGGCCCACGATTGAGGGGCTAATTCAAACTCTGAATTATCTAGTCATCTACACTATCAACTGTATCTTGAAACCCAACAGATATAATCGTATCTACACCAAGCCTTAAATTACAAACGTACCCATTGTTATTTGAGTCATCTCGATAATTAATATCTCCAGGCAATGGCTCAGTATATGGCTTCAAACTATGTCCCATCGCATTCAGCTTATTAACTATATCTTCAACTTTCTTAGACAGAACCAAGTGAAGTTCATTCTGTATTTCCTGGCTTAACTGATCAATCAAACTTTCATTTGCTTCCGAATTTTCAGCTTGTTTCAAAAAAACTTCAAGAGAATACCGTTCATCAATCATTACATTATTTTCCAATATTTTACCTATGATTGATACTTTTACCACGCTGTATTAGGCGCTCGCCTTCTTTTTTAAGAGTCGCACGCATTGGGTCATTTTTTTTACTGCTGAGTAAAACCAAATAGCCCCGCAACGCGGGGCTAGTCACTTCATAATCATTTACTGCAAATGGTCGATATCAATTACAGCATTAACAAAGCCAGCAAACTTTGACATTGCCGGTGGAATCATTATTGATGGCACCCGCTGATCACTATTGATGATTATCGTAAACTTTGCGGTTCCTGTTTCTGCAATATTTTTAATATCGTCACTTGAACTCAGCAATACACTCTCAAGCTCCCCCCAATGATCTGCAACTTCATCAGACTTTGCATGAGACCTGATAGACCATATATTACAACGAGGGAGATTGAGTTTTTTATTGCGCTCTCCCTCTAGCATTTCAACATCAGGCGAAATTCCCGTTCTTTTGGAAATGTCCTTCGGCAACACTTCCGTGTCAAGCAATTGGAAATCTATTTGAACATCATATTCCACTTTTATTGATTCCTAATGGTTGCGGAGTTCCAGTACCTTTGCGGGGGCCGTGATATAAATTCCCCTTCTTATCGACAAATATGTCTGACTTTGAATCGAGCTGAAAATCTCTTTTCATTTCGTGAGCATCTTTGTAGCCATTATTTTTGGCTGCTTTTTCCAGCTCCTTCTTCGACATCCGTTTTGAATCTTTTGCATCCTGGTCGCCATTATTCTTATCGTTGTCTGGATCCTGCTGCCCAGCACCACCCGCAGTACCACCAACACTCAACGAATCCCCAATCTTCTCCCTATTCTCTGCCTTTTTATCATTTTCCGACTCGCTGCCAGGCTCACCATCTTCTTCTATAGACTCCTCCGATATCATATCATTGACACTTTCAATGATAGCAACAGCGGCAATACCCCTAGCTCCAGCCCATAAACCGAACTCTACAGCAGCCCCTATTGCAGAGGGAATAGCTGGGATAAATACTAAGTTATTCGCTGCCCCGTCAGGCGCCGGCGCAGTAACAACAATCTCTTCAATATCCTCACCACCATTATTGCCTTCATCACGACTAGACCGGTTATGATCAGATTCAAAAGAATATCCCTATACTACGCTAGTTTTACTACCGCTACCCCTTTGATCTTCTTATTTGATAAGTCAACTAAGCCATGCCTGGTAACAATCAACATTTTTTGATGACATTGATCCCATAGACTATCCACCAATGCGATCAAATCTACCCCTCAACGATTGGAGCAAGCACTCCAAAGAATACCTCGAGACCATTTTTTCGTATCACAGCATAATACAATAATGAAATCCCGACACCTACACGCCCCCTGCATTTAGATTTTTAATCCCATCTAGATAAATACTCCTGATCATACCAAGCAATCAATTTATCTATATTAGTTTCGGGATAACCATCTCTTGAATAGTCCACAAAACTAGAATTACCATCAAGATCATAGTCAAAACCTGACTGCGCTATCCGCCAAGCCACAACATCTAAACAAGGTGTAAGTTTCTGCATCAGACCAATAAAATCAACAAGTACGCTACGATTGATTTTATTGGCTTCTTTATCAACAAAAGCCTCTTCACTAGTTTTTATGGCTATGCACTTGCTCCCAAGTTCCACTTCTACAGTGAGGCTTCCGTATTTAACTCTATCTCCCTGCGATTGAAGGTTAATACAAAACGAGCTGTAACTTCCTTTTTTAATTTGCTCTAGCACTTGCTCAATAGTCTTCCAATCGGGGTATTCAAAATCGCCACCACAAACATAACCTGGAGAATCCTTATTCAAACGAAAGGAGTTCTCTTTAAGCAGTTCACACACAGTTAAAAAAGCTTCAATAGAAAACTGACGAGTAATAAAAGCGCACTCTATTTCACTGTACGATTCCAACTTACCCCCCTATTAAAATTTATCTGTTTTAGCGTCAATTAAAGTATCAAATACACCGCCTTCACGAACCCTTACAGTAAACCCAGTTTTCTCACTAAAGACATCAAAAACCTTATCTCCATTAGAATTCGTAAATGATTTACTTCTCGCGGTAGCATTTCCTAGTGTATCCGTTACTGTTTGCTTGGCTTTTTTTATACCAGCTTTACTTCTTTCAAAAGGCAAACGTCCTTGACCAATCTTTTTACCAAGTTTTTGATCTAACCTCTCAGCGTTGGTAGACATGAAATCATCAACTTTGTCTATTCCCTCTGAAACATCACCATCATTCCTAGCAGACAAATCACTTTCATTTTTCTGATTCTGCTCAGCTTTTTGCTCCGCTCTATCCGAAGATTCCTCTTTTGGCTCCTTTTTCTTAGATTTTGTCTTACTACCAATTTTGTTAACAAGTTTCTGAGCTACTCTTACTACCGCAGTCCCAACAGCTGTTAATGCCGCCCTACCAAGCGAAAAAAAGCCTACATCATTACTTCCCTGAATAAAACTCGTTGTCGATGAAAAAGAGTCTACGAACCTCTCTAAATCGACTCGAGAGGCGCCGTAAAGCAACCCGCCAACAAAATCGGGTCTTGTTGGCGGCGCAGTAACAACAATCTCTTCAATATCCTCACCACCGTTATTGCCTTCATCACGACTAGACCGGTTATGATCAGATTCAAAAGAATATCCCGTCGGGTCAGTATAGCTCAACGGATTATTTACCACATAGCTATAGCGATTAAAGCTTTGTGTATTAACTGAGCTTTGAATAAGTGGATCTGGACTGATAAATCGGCCAATCAATGGATCATAAACCCGACCATTCATATGAATCAATCCCACCTCAAGCAGATGTTCGTGATTGGTAAAACCGCGTTCAGTCGGGTCTAAGGTGGTTTTTTCATTGCCGTTCCAGCTATTGTCGAGGACCTGCCCCCAGGCATCAAACGCTTGCCATTCAACAGGGTTGGAGCTTGACAAATCCTCAGCTGAAATGGCTGATACTGAGCCGAGATGATCATGGTGGAAATAATGCCACTTCCCTACACCATTGTTGACGCTGTAAAGGGCTAGATCGCCCACATAATAATTCTGCGTCATATCGCCATCTAGAATCTCTTCATAGATACCGCCAACATAAGTGGTAATTCTTGAACTACTATCAATGCGCTGTATGCGTTGCTCTTGTGGGCTATAGATAATCTCAGCCGAGTTGCCATTGCCTTGTAGTAATATGGGTTTACCAAATCGGCTATAGTTAATGATATCGGTGCCGCGCTGTATCATCTGTCCGTTGGCATCGTAAGCATAGCTGATATTGGTGCTGCCAACAGTTGCTTGACTCACAGCATGGGGTTGCGGATTGTTATAAGCCAAGGTGGGAACATTGTCGCCCTTACGCAGCAAATTGCCTAGGCTATCATAGGTATATTCACCCGATGAGCAGCTGCCAAAACTATCGCTGATCAAACGATTAAGAGCGTCATAGCAAAACGATTCTGTCAGTATACCGCCAATACGCTTGTCTTTTCTGGCGGTTAAATTACCCAAAACATCAAATGTGTATTCGTGGTCTTGGAGGGTAATACCGTTACCAATAGCCTGTATCTGGTGAATCCGACCAGTATCAGGTTGATAGGTGCGCGTCGTAACCGCACCATTACCCAGGGTTTCTGCTGTGATGTTGCCCCAAGCATCACCCGCATCGCCACGCCATATAAAATCATTTAATGAGGTGGCCTGTTGTTCATGATAAATTGCTGACAAGTAACCATGGTCATTATAGATATTGGCAATGGTAACATGCTCACCGGGGTAGGTGGTGGCAGCTAGCCGGTTGAAAGAATCATAAACATGGGATGTCGTATAAGGCAGCCCGTTAATTGTTGTCGTGGTGTTTTCTAGCAAACCATATTGAGTATAACTGTGTTCTTCTTTAAACCAACGTTCATCGGTATCATAGCCACTCACTTGCCAGAGTTGGCCTTTACCTTTACCTGGCGCAACGTCATATACCCACGTTGAAGTTCTGAGTGCCGAACCTGAGTTTTGCGCACCCCAGGTACGTCTTGTTTGACGGCCAATCAGATCATAACCGTATTCTGTGATATCCAGGTTAGCATCTGTTTGCCGATAGATTTTGTTGAAACCATTGTAGCTCCAGCTGGAATAGCCAGTATCAGGATCATTCATCCATAGTTTTCTGCCAAGGATATCGTAACCCAGCGTGGTTTCAACCGCATCAGCACCGCCAGGGGGTTGTATCTTGGTTTTAATTAAATTGCCCTGCGGGTCATAATTGTAGGAGATTACGGTACCCAATGCATCTTGCGAAGACTTAATTTGATCGAGGCTATTGTATCGCTGTATCCGCTGCTGATTGTTACCATTAATAGTTGTTGTCGTTAAACCACTATAGTCGATACTGGTGGTGCTGCCGTCAGGGTGAGTCACCTGTGTTGGCCGATCTAAGAGGTCATAGTCATAAGTCGTCATACCTGAAGCACCGGTACCGAATGGGGTACTTTCAACTTGCAAACGCCCTAGTGCATCATAGAGCTTAATATTTAATACCAGCTCGCCCATAAAATCATAGTGGGTTGTAAGCACTTCGCGGTCTAAATTATCGTAGTAGCTATTAACAGCCGCCTCACCGGTTTGCTTTGTCCGAATAAAGTAGTCATGGGGTGGCATAACAATAAAGCCGTCACACAAGTCACAGTTAAAGTAATCGTAATCAGTTGTGGTACCGTCGGCGAAAGTGACAATATCTGGTCGGCCTAACGCATCAAGACTGGTGGTAGTGGTTAAACCGTTCAGATCGGTAAACTGTTTCACCGTGCCAAACCGTCCATCATAGACGGTGGTTTCACTGTGTGATAACGGGTTCGTTACCACTAAGGTACGATCGCCATTGGGCAAAAAGGATTCTTGATATGACGTTGTTACGGAACTAAAATTTAACCCGTTGCTGGGCTGTACCGACCAGTCTAATGTAATGCTCGCGACCGAACCATATTCACTGTAGGTATAAGAGGTAGTCGACTTGGTGGTATTATCATTTGGTGTAACGGTTTCTGACTCAAGCTGTCCCTTATTAGTATAGGTGTAAGCCATATCACGAAGCGTATTGTTGAGACCATGGCCTTCATCAACTCCCTGGTGTAGGGTCTGTTCTGTCGGCAACTCCATTACATCGCCTAGATCGTAAAAATCAAAGAATGCTTTATTATGGACGGCACTGTAAGCCGTACCAAATTCATCGCAGTTCACTTGCTGGCTGTAAATGAGATTGCCCTTGGCGGTATAGGCCGAATTTGATGTTTCCGGCACTATTGGCTGAGGGATTGTGCAATCAAAGGTAAAATCAAAGAAATTTTGCTGCGCTTCGGTGTGAGTATAAGCGCCATCAATATCCCAATATTGAGTAATTGCACTGTGCAGGTACGGAAAATAATGTGGGCTGTTGAAATTACCACTGTCAAAATCGTCATTCCATACTCGGGCTTGCCAACGATAGTCGGTTTCTTTAATGGTACGTAATACCAGGCCCTCGACATCAACGGCCTGATAAGTTTCCTTTATCGGTTGACCTGCCAATAAATAATTAGCTTTCGCTATCTGACTAAATTCAGTCGTTTTTTTACGAACGACAAATGGGGCAATGTCTTCAATTTCTTCTATTTTCTCAAAACCCAGGTCACCGTAGCCCGAGGGATGTTTAGCCGAATTAAAGTAGTGGTAGCGTTTCCTATTGAACCCACCTATACCATTGCTGGTTTCCATTGAACTCACACCGCGCCGTTGAACAGGTGCTTTGCCTTCAGTAATTATAGTAGTAACATCATTAGTACCACCAATGAGCAAATTAGTAGAGACAGACATACCAGTACTATTTAAAGTAATCGCCGATAGCTTGGGTGCACTATCTTGAAAATAAATAGGCGATTGCTTATCGTCGGGTGAATAATTGCCTCTGTGATCAAAGGGGTTTAATGATTTGTATGACAGCTTGATCAAATCGTTTTCAGCACTACGGAACTGCTCAATTTCATGAGACACCGTATTTATACGTACCTTTGGAGTATTCGGTAGCGGAAGATCGAAAAAACCAACACTAATAGGTGTGAAAAAACCACCCTGGCAATTAGAATAAAATATATGGCCATAAGTAAACAGTTTATAGACATAAGTGTAAGTATGGGTAGCAAATTGCAAATATCGTGGTGCCACATTACCAAAATACATAATATCCAAACAGCCATCGCCATTGAAATCTTCTGGAAACGCGGCATTAGGATTAACGTCTTGGTAAGTTTGCGACAACGTGAGCGCAGAAAACCCTTCGCCTGTTGATAGCGCGACACTGAGATCTCGGTGAAATACATTTGAAATCTTGTACGGGTTGGTAATATGTACTAGATCATCGTTACCATCACCGTTTACATCAAAAAAGTAGGTTTGTCTTGGCTCATTTACCCAAGCCGAACCTTGCCGATTATCTCCCTCAGTTTTACCGGCTAGTCGCCACGATGGGCTAGCGACAAAACTGGTCGAGGTATTGATTGCAGCAGCGCCATTACTTGCCACCAAATCCGGCAACTGGTCACCATTTATGTCAGCAACATAGGCGTTACCCAACAGGTCAGTCAGAGTATTAGCATCCATCCATTGTTGGAATGGGGAGAATCCTGTTCCTGTATTCAAAGCAACAGAGATATCTGATCGATCTGTTGGCGGTAGGAAAACAACATCATCCCCGCTGCTCGGCGGATATCGCAAGATATCGATAAGACCATCACCGTTAAAATCTTGAAAAGTTAAACGGTAGCTAATAGTCAGAAAATTTGGGCCAAACCCCCTATCGTAAATAACGTCGTACTCTAAATGCTCCCCCGCTGGGATGGAATAACCACCAGCATTAAACGACGGACTAGCAACTAACATCTGCCCATTACTGATCAGTGCCAGCGCCCCCTGTTTAACACTATGCGCCCGCAACAAGATGTCATCTAGACCATCGCTATTTAAATCCAAAACCATCAACTCGAGAAATGCGCTTTCAAATTCAGGTGGTACTTCACTCACCAACTGGCGCTCAGTATCGGAATCCTTCGTCAAATAGATCTTCGTACTTGCCCCGTTAGAGAACTCCACCAGCGAAACGAGATCCGCCTTAAGGTCGCCATCAAAATCCCCCTTCACTGATGATGTTGGATTCTCACCCATGGGAGGTGGATCAGTGAAACCAGCTTTTTCTGCCAACGGTCTATGCAGTAGATCGTCTAAATCAGCATCATCAATCTTGCTATAAAAGTTAGTTTCGTTTTGTGACGAGCTCCAATCAAATGTTAAGGGCTCGGTACAATGCTGCGTCGAGCCCGAGAAACATCGCTTTATGGAGGCTAATCGACTAGTTTGGTTGGGATCATTAAACACCTTGCCAAAATACGCTTGACCATTGATTTGATAGGTTAATAGATAACTGCTAACCGCAGCCCCATCACTGGTAACCTTGATTTCTGATAAGCGTTTATCCGTTTTATTTAATGACCCTGCAATGTACGCTTGCTTAACATCAGGGCGCGTTTCATAAATAAATTCTATTTTGTGGTTAGTACCCGATGCTAAAGAATCGGCTCGTTTGGTATATTCTATTGATTGCGGTCGATGGATACCATTTGCCGTATCATTTTCATAGTGAAATAATATCTCATTGTCATTGTTATCAACAAATTTACTGACATGCCATGCATAGGCATCGAGACGGCTTTGCTCTTTTTGCAAGGCATTGCCTTGACCAAAAATCAACGCTGTCCCATCCTGCTGATAGAGCGTCCATGTATCTGGACCACTACCTGGTAATCCGATTGTGCCATTTCTAACTAATTTGCCAAAATTTTCTGACTCAAGGCGGTATTGGTTATGTGCCACCCGAACAAGACGTTTTCCATCTATACAAAACTTGTAATCATCATCGTAATGAATCCCATCAGCATAACCATCCCTCACAACACTGGCATGACAACGGTGTATCTTTGAAAAACCGCCAATACTCCAACCCATACCGACTAAACCATTACCCAAACGACTATTGTATACAAGTGACAGTCGAGGCTGTACGCCATTAATACCTGGTGGTATTTCTATAGGTAGTTGGTAGTTTGCGGAGCCATCATCACCTACTTGAAATGCGCCTTTGAGCTTACCGATATACTCCGTACTGCCCCCCTGGTCATTAGCAGGGTCGACTGCTACACCAAAAAGTGCATTTTCAGGCAGAGGGTCGAAAATATCTCGGGCGCCATCGCCATCGGTATCAAGCTTTGCCCTTAAATTATCAAACCAGCTATTATTAACAGTACCAGAGAGATCTACCCAATTGGTATTAGCTAACTGAGTTTCATCAACTACTGTTGCTAACCTATACTGGTCTCCCGCCATACCAAGCCACAGCTGAGGAAATAAATATTGAATCGGAGTAACGATATCATCGTGTAAAAAAATAAACGGCACTTTTGGCGTGATGTAGATATCATTTATGGAATCGCCATTGTAATCAGCATCGCCGTAGACCTCATGCGTTTCAGCACTCCAATCGACGGGTACTGCTGCAGCTACTAGTGACCACATTGGTAAGAGACTTACTAGAACAATTCTCGATAAATGATAAATCATAATTCCGCCATTCCTTTGAGTGGGAGTCAATACCGACTCAATACCCGATAAATTATCCATTCGCCTAATAAGTTAAACGTGATCTATTAAACCGTATCTTTAAAGCTTAATCATAAACTTTCAAGTCCGTTATAACGCAATTACCACCCTACGGCCGGCAAAGCAAGATCAGTCACAACCTGTTTTTTTCGCATGATGCTTGATGAAAGCAATAGGCCTAATAAGTAGTTTTTTCATTATTCACGCCTTAATAATAAAAATATATGTAACTGACAGTATGCAAACACAGACCTTTTTATTACTTGCAGCAATGCCGTAACAAATAATTCGTCTATTACCAACCATTGAAGGGTTGATACCATTGTCTTGATCAAACCGGTCTTTTGCTTTTAATCAGCATTACTAATAACCAATCATTTAATATCAGTCGAATGACGAAGTCCGTTTTATTATTAATATACTGTATTGCAGTTTTGATAGATTGCGCGGTTGTTTGGGCGAGTAATACCCTGAAAATAGCGTTCTCCTCGCTTTAGTAGCGGCATCAAACACAAAATAATTGGCCGTATTGCAAGTATATTTATTATCTTTCATACACTACTTCAGTTTTGTGGTACACCTAACAAAAAATACCTACTTTAACTAAACAACCATCTTAACTAGATAACTATTTAAACTTAACGCTAAAGCAGTTATGTAAATCTAACGTCATCACTACTTACTCAATCTGTCACTACCTGTCGCAAAAAAGCACGCGACCAATAAGCTGCCAACATTCACCGAATTCACATTGTTACTTCAATTTATATTGTTACTTCAATTTATATTGTTACTTCAATTTATATTGTTACTTCAATTTATATTGTTACTTCAGCGCAACAAGCCAATATATTTTCATATTAAATATTAACTCAATTTAAATTCATGTATTGAATTTTTTATTGTTAGCATGACAAAAAGAGTTAACTAATAATATAGAATGCAATTTCAAACTACAACTGTTTTAACAACGAGACTTGCTAAGTAAAGTTTGATTGCCAACATTGTGGTAGAAAAAATTACTCTCATCAGGAGTAAAGAATTTAGCACTTACGATGCATCAATTAGAGTACCTCCTCATTCTTGTTATTCAGAGGTGTCCTAGGTATTTGATTTTGAATTCATATCACTTGTGTGAAGCGGGAGTAAGCCAATAAACCTTTAAAGAATTATTACGGGCAGCTTAACGTGACTGTTCAATAATGGGAATAATGTTTGATGGTTATTTATTTTACCGCTCGCTTTACAACAGAAAGGCTTTTATTGTTTTAGGTTGGTTGAGTTATTGAACCT
>JANQMK010000368.1 GCA_028280085.1 Pseudomonadales bacterium | reverse complement strand
TAACAGCACCACCACCCACCCCAAGTACAAGTATCCTTTGAAGCTGTTCTTTACCAATAAAGAAGGCCGGTAACATTAATAGGTCCCAAACCCCACTCGTGAGTATATGAGAGGGATTATACTGGCTATGAAAAATGCCATTAGTATATAGACGACGACTATTACCCGCAGTCCTCACCTCATAATGGGTATTACTCACTTGCTTTTGCCATACAATTGCCATAAAGATATCACAGTCTAAAAAATCTAATTGTTTATACCCCGACTAACTCAACCATATAACCGTCGGGATCTCTAACAAACGCTATAACTGTCGTACCATGTTTCATCGGTCCGGCTGGACGAACTACCTCACCACCTTTTCGTATAATATCTTCACATGCTTGGTAAACATCACTGACGCCTATGGCAAAATGCCCGAAACCGTCGCCTAAATCGTATGAGTCTGTATCCCAGTTATGAGTTAACTCGATCACGGTGTTATCCACTTCATCGCCATAACCAACAAAGGCTAACGTAAAACGTCCCTCGGGATAGTCCTTGCGACGCAGCAATGACATACCAAAAATTTCGGTATAAAACGCAATCGACTTATCCAAGTCACCAACTCTTATCATTGCGTGCAGTAGTTTCATCTATATTCTCCCGTGTTGTTAATAGCTATTGATATCTCATATTCTGTTAAATACTCACCATCCCAATGGCGAGACAGCGTTTTATCAGTGCAGCCCACAATAGAGTAACTGGTATTTTACAGGGGTTGATATGATAGGGGTTTTGGTGCTGTTTACAAGTTATCTACTAAGACAAAACCGAACTGACCAGCAATAAATGAATAACGAGCGAGATAGCAGAGTTGTTGAATTAACACGACTAAAAAGTGCAAGCATAAAAAAAGAAGGGCCAGCATATAGCTGGCCAAATTGCGCGAGTGGAAACTTAAAGGACGTCAGGTGGTAAAACTATTTCGTTGTCGCCCCGTTTAGCAAATGTGGTATCAACTCTGCCTAATTGATAAGAACTAACGTTTTATACAACTAGTAACAGTGAATACAAATAAACGGTCAACAGTGAACATATTCGTTGCCTTTAATACTGTTACACCAACAGTGTATTTAGTGACAGTACATTAATTAATATATCAGTCAACGCTTGACTGTTCAATATTCATACAATATCGATTAATTATTAAATTAGCGAAGTTAAGGTAGAATACTTATCAAGCCACCGGTTATAGTGAGGTTATGCCGATGACTTTGGACACTTATCACATATATGTAGGTTTATAGAACAAAATTAAGGATTAGACACACATTATATAATTGTCAGCACTTAGTCAGGGTTGCTCTTCAAGTAATAAATATCCCGCAGCTGAGGTTTCAGCATCAGTAGGATCGTAAACGCTAAAACCTTGCACAAAGCCCTCAGCTTGAGAACCCACAAAAACCCCCTGAATAACACCGTGAACACCTTGCGGTGCCACATTACCTCGTATCTGTTCCAACCCAGTTTGTGTAATGTTCATGATAGCAGTGCTGTCGATCACTCGGCCATTATAAAACAATTGGAATAACGGCGCCCCGCCACCGCCATTATCAATCGTTAACGACCCTTCTGATATTTCTAGCGTATTAACATCAACAATGAACTGGCCTGACGCAGTATAGTCATTGCCTTCTGAGGTGATCACTAAAGCATGTTGATTGCCAGCGTAAGAAAACTGGCCTTGTTGTTTAGCTTGAACAAGATTGACTTCGTTGTTAATCGTGGCAAATATAATTGGCTCATGTAAGAGTCTAACTTGAGAGTCACTTAATTGTCCGGTTTCGTCAAAGCTATTTTGTCGTAAAAAGGTCGGTCTTGCTTCCCCGTTAGCCGACGCTGAAGCATCCCAAATGCCCCAACTTATATCGAAACCACCTACTGCCGTTGCAAAGGCTAACGTGGTACCTTCCGCGTGGCGTTTAATCACTGCATCGGGCGGTTTATTGCCTGAAGCACTCTGCTCCGTATTCAAGAAATCAAATGCAACGATAGGCGTACCATCTGTCCCTTCATCCGTTGCCATTCCCACACCAAGCTTTGCTAACTGGTCCAGTTCGTTACTAGGCGCTTCGCACTCACCCAGTTGAATACACGTAAGCTCCTCTGGTGATGTCAACGCGGCTGCCATTCCTAATTGTGTTAGCTGAGTGTTAGAGGGAATGGGAATGACTAGTTCTATGAGATTCTCCGCTAAATAATCAGGCTCCAGCGAGTTACTCCCTAATTGATTATCGATAACCTCTCTAATTGCATCAACTGGGCAACTTGCAGGTAACTCTACACAATCTCTCAAGACTTCTACCTGGCCCTCACTCAGTTCGAGCTCTGCAATATCTTCATCACGTACATATTGATAATAGCTACTAAACTGTTCGATAACGGCCTGCACCTGACCTATAGGCTGTTCACCACTGTTAGCAACAACATCATCGATTTGCAGCTGAGCTATTAACTCATCTACCAGTTGCTCAGCTTTGGTTAAAGCTGTTGACGATGAGTCATGAGACTCTGCTTGTGAAAGCTCGCTAGCGCCATCATCATTGGATCCACTCATATCCAATACCGCATCAACTTGTTCGTTGACATCAGAGCGGTTGCTTGTTTCAATGCTTTGTCGCGTCTTACCTGGCATAGTCGTTACTGAGTTAGCTACCTTGGTTTGCGTTTTTGTCGAATTTGTTTTAGTAAGCTTTGTTTTTTGAATTTGTTTTTTCCCCTGTAGCGGCACTAACTGTCCGTCCAATAACGGTGGCGGCTCTAATAAGCCTATTGGCGCAGAGCCCAGTACCGTTCTCGCAAAATTAAAATCCGCATCGAATCCCAAATTAATTTTGCCAAACTCATTTTCTACCGTTATACCGCCGGTCCACACAGCGGCAACAGCGGCATCATGTGACTCCATAACAATTTCGTAGTTGGTACCTCGAATACCAATAGATGATACTGGGGTTGTAACTTGGTAGGCTTCCCTATTATCTCGCCCCACCTTACCGGTAATGGTTTTAAACCCTCCTTTTAGCAACTCTAAAACAACGCTGTCTTCATGCTTTTGTTGATGAGAATACTCGGTTATTTTAAACTGAGTGCTTTCACGCAATGACACTATAGCACCGTCATTGAATCGTATTTGGACGCGCCCACCGGCAGCTGTCGTTATAGTATCGCCAACATACACATGACTACGTCGATTAAGATGGCGCAGTTCGTCCATCAATGATTCGGCCGTCACATCACCCACCGACATGATAACTTTTCCAGCCACTATCTTGGTGGTACCAGTTTCTGCCATTGAAAAATTGAATGGAATTAATAGTAGGCACGCTAAAGTGGCAAAAACATAATGGGGAAAGATATACCTCAAATACACAATCTTTATCTCTCGCTGAATAGCCATTTATCTTAGATCAAGTTCTTTGCGCAGTTTGGTGCGCTTTTCTAACAGTGTAGGCTAGTATGGGTTGTTTTGTTTAATTCAGTCAGAGGCAGAAAAGATCTATTTATAGACAATATTGATAATAAAGGTAGTTTACAATAACGGATAGCAGCACCCGTATTAATTCTAGACAAATCACCCTATCACTCGGCCCCTCAAGCAAGATCGAGCCTACAATAAGCTGACCAGCTTAGAGCGTCGCTTAACTTCATCTAACCATTACTATCTTTACCATTATGTTACATTTTGGACGTTATAAAATTGTAGGACGCCACTGCCCTTGTTAACGCAATTAACTAAAAACACTATCGTTTCAACTACGCAATGACTACTAAGGTAGTGGAACTTAACGCAATATTGCTTATAATATTTAACGCGTTACTAAAACAACTTAACTACATACATAGATATGTCATCAAAGGATATGAATAGTCGACAAGGAGATGACCATGGATAGCCCTATTACATGGTGGCAAAAGGCGGTCGTTCATAACATGGAAACGCAACGAATCATGCTGGATTTAGGGCTAGAGTGTTTCCGCTTAGCAAATCATAGTTTAACGGGCAAACAGCTTGATGATGACGAAGAAGCCTTTTCCACTGAAATAGAAATTAATACTATCTGGGGACCACTAAGACTCGGCTATAACCGTCCCGAAATACCGCGGACCATCAAAGATATTAATGCTCAATATTGAACTATTGGTATTAAAAGCCAACATCAAACTTTCAGTATAAGTATAACTATAAGAAGATGCACAGGCATCGAAGCACGTTGCTGGTATCAAAAAAATCTGAAATATCTAACTGAAATTTTACTGCGTTACTTTTTCATTATTATTTTTCATGCTGTTTTCTAATCATTTACCCAACCAGGATAGCGACTAGTCAACCGCCTCAAC
>JANQMK010000357.1 GCA_028280085.1 Pseudomonadales bacterium | reverse complement strand
CACAGCCCGCGTTGGTAAGGCTGCTTTAACAGAGTCAGTAACGTTTTATAGTTAACTTGTAGGTGTTTTTTAGTTAGTTGTTGCAAGTCTTTGATTGTTGACAATAGTTTCTGCCTAGTTATCCTGGTGGTTTCTGTTAGCGAATAGAGCGAACTAGATTGGCCAATTGCTTGTTACCAATGGCTTCGGCAAACTGGGCTGGTGTCCAACGGCCATCGATTTTCCCCTTAAACTCGCCTCCAGCATCGGCAATTTGTTCAATAACTTTATGGTTACTGGTGCTAACAGCCAATGTCAATAGCGATAAACCATTGTTATCTATTGCATTAACGTCGACATTCGCCGCAATTAATACTTCGATGGTATTAATGTCTTCATGTAAAACGGCAAACGATAGAGGTGAGGAGTCGGTTATTTCATAGCGTTGTTCTGGGTTAGCGCCTAGTTGGATCAGTAGCGCTACTATTTTGGCATTTTGTTGATGAACAGCGTGCAACAAGGGTGAATTGTAACGATTATCGAGGCTGTTGACCTCTGCCCCCATGTCAATTAATGCTTCTACGCCGTCAATATTAGTATAGGTTATGGCAGTGTGAAGTGCGGTTTGGCCAAGGTGGTTTTTGGCATTGATGCTGACACCTTGATTATTGAGATAGCTGGTTAGGATCTCTAGGTGTTCGCTCTGGCGAAAGCGACCGACTAAAGACATAGCGTGATCCAGGTTGGGTAATATCTGTTGTCCTTTGAGCAAGCTTTGCATGGCTTTAGTACTATCTCCGCGTTTGGCATGAGTTGCCCAGCGTAAGTAGTGTGCCATAGCATGGGTTGTTGTTGAGACATCGGCACCTAGTTTTTCGGCTAGCTCAATAACTCGATTGTACTCGCCGGCCGCATACAATAGCTCATCAGCATATTGAGATTTTGCAATTCCAGCACGTGGTATGTATTCGATTTGTGTTTCGAAAGCATCCTGTGCTTTTCTAACTTGTCCGCGGTATAAATTAAGCCGGGCTAATTGACCCCAGCCCATAGCGATCGGAAAACTGCGTGTAGCGTTATGTGAGTTGCGAACCTTAATGGCTTGACGGTAATAGCCGTATGCAGCGTTGTCGTCGTTAATATGCTTCGCTGTACGGCCTAAGTTTATTGGCAGCCAAGGGTCATCGGCCTTTAAAGCGACGGCTTTTCGTAACCGGCTTTTGGCGTCATACCATTGTTTATTTAATATTGCGAGCTCTCCCCAAACGGCCCAAGCGTTACCATTTTTTGGTTCAAGTTGCATTGCTTTCGCGATGGCTTCCTCTACTCGTTGGTAACGTCGAAAACGGTACTTTAAACCGTCATGCTCTACACGTTTCATATGCCAACGTGCTAGTTGTATCCAAACTGGCGCATAATCTGGTGCCACTGCAATTAAATCGCTAATTTGCCGTTCAGCTTGACGTAGAGCTGGTTTTTGTGTCGGCCAAGCGTCTAATGCCATGGCGATTTCCTGGAGTACAAATGGTTTATTTTGCTCTATATCGATCGCTTGACGTGGTGTTAATTGAGAGGGTGTATAAAGAGGAATATTGTCTGCAATAGCGGTTCTAGTTTGTAGTTTCTTTTTGAACTTGCTGTAGCTGCGAAGATTTTTCAATCTTAGCTCTTCACTCGTTATCTTTGAGCTGATAACAGATAGTCTTGAACGCTGTGAGCTTGCGTCAGTTTTTTCTGTTGGAGCCTTTCCAATTTCAGCAACTAGCGCATTTTTTTCTAATTCTAGTCGTTCTAGCTGTTGATAGGTTGCTGTCGTGGTATGTTCATCAGTAATGCTCTTTAACAATAGTAATTGCAATTTTTTGACAATATAGAGCTCTTTCAGTGCTTTTATGGCACGGGCACTAATTGAATGATCATTACCGTTGGCGTTATGCGGAATGTGCTTTAACACAGCATGCTGCTGTAGGAGGGCCGTATTCGCAGCCGAATTGTCAAATGCTGGTTGACTCGTACAAGCTGATAACAGCCCGATAATCAGTAGGGGAACAATATAGATTATTTTCATGATATTAGTTGATATAGTGAGCTAACTTATTGTTTTATCATTATATATCGGCAACTAGCGAGCGCCAAAATGACGTGTTGCAGCGCTAGTTTAAATGTTAGGTTATAAAATATACACTATTGAGGCTTGCTAGCCAAAGATTCTTTTTCGTTTATTGCTAGTAGTTCACTAAAACCTTGTAGATTGGTTTAGTAATCACCATTTATTTGAGTTGAAACAATTGGTTATGGGGCAACTGATAGCTGTTAAGTCGGTGGATCTGCTAGAATCATGCGTTGATGAGATAGTTATCAACGGTTGATGTTATTTTAGAAGCTGTCGCAAACTAATTGACCACTCACTATTTTTCACTAATTGCAATAAAGAAAAGACAAATGGGTAAAAGCACTGATTTTATAGATCGCACCTTAAAACGTCTCAGGAACACGTGGGCTGATGTCAGTCACACGATACGGAGTACTGAAGAGTTATCCTTTTCCCCTGACCTGACCGATGACGAGGTCGAGAAGCTAAATGATATGATCACCCGTTGTCTTGATGCGCCGGCCGGAGAAGTATTTGCCCGTGCTTTGGCTGCTCAAATTGGTAGGGGTTATATGTCGTTGAGTTTGGTTGGTAAAGAACGCTTTTTGTCACTGCTAGCTAGCCGATACGATGTTGATGATGTTACCGTTAAAAAGGCGATTGCCAGTTATATGAGCGCTGAGGATACTGCTCAGTTACCCCTGGCTCGGCGTGATCTTTTAACTGCGCTTAAAGCACCGCGGCTTAGGTTACTGACACAGTTCAATGCCTTGCCTGAAGGCATAAAATTTCTGGTCGATATGCGCGAGGAGCTATTGGATCTGGACTTGGCGCAGAAGCCCGACTTAGCTGGTTTAGAGAAAGATTTAAAAGAACTTTTGTCGTCATGGTTTGACATTGGTTTTTTGCACCTCAAGACTATCACTTGGAATTCACCGGCGTCTTTGCTAGAAAAATTGATAGAATATGAAGCCGTCCATGAGATTGCTAGTTGGGACGATCTAAAAAATCGGCTTGATTCAGACCGTAGGTTATTCGCTTTTTTTCACCCGAACATGCCAGACGAACCCCTGATTTTCGTTCAAGTCGCATTAGTTGATGGCTTATCCGACAATATTCAGAAATTACTTGATCCCACAGCACCTATTGTTGATACACAACTCGCGGATACCGCCATTTTTTATTCCATATCCAACGCTCAGCGCGGGCTCTCAGGTATAAGCTTTGGCAACCATCTAATTAAACAAGTTGTATCAAATTTGAAACGAGAGTTTCCCCACTTAAAACAGTTTGCAACCTTGTCGCCATTACCGGGCTTCACATCATGGTTGAATACTTATCTAGCAGAATCAGATTTGGATAGTGTATTAACTAAGAGTGAGCACAAAGATTTAGCCGACGTGGCAGCTTTACTCACTATTGAACCCAACTTACAAACTATTTTGGCATTTCCTGATTGGCATCAAAATTCGCAGATATCTGCCACGCTTAAACCAATATTATTACGATTTGGCCTTATTTATCTAAAAACACAGAAAGAGAATAGTAAGCAAGTGGTTAACCCTGTTGCACATTTTCATCTGGCTAATGGGGCCATTATACAGCGGATGAATTGGTTAGCTGATACTTCTGTTACTGGCCTGACTCAATCAGCTGGCATGATGGTTAATTATTTGTATAAGCTAGAAAGCATTAATGCCAATAGTGAGAATTATGCCCTGACAGGCGATGTTGTTTTGTCAAAAAGCCTTACCTAATAATAAATTAATGCTGAATAATCAGGTGATGTAACAGGCTATTTACTTGATTCAATACGCTGTCTTGCCAGCTCTATTATAAATACATCAATGCGCTTTGCTCCTACGAGTAGTACTGGCGATGGCAAGTGAGGTTATCGATGACGTGTTTTCTGCCGTGCTCATGGGCATTTCCATGCTAGCTTGTTGTCGTTAGCCGTGGGCGATTCATGTTACTATCGGATATTCAACATTATATTGCTGCCTGCCGGCTTCGTAAGGTGTTAGCAAGCTGACGGTTGATCGAGTTTCTGAGACAAAGATTTCCGAGGATGTTTTTAATGCGTGCATGGTGTATTATTTGTGCGCTTGGTATTGCGGTTGTTAGTTACCTCCCTGTATTACCATCAGTACTGATTTGCTTGCCAATATTGTTGCTTGCTATTGTTTGCGCGCGACGACCGCAGGTAAAATATATTACCCCTTTTATGTTAGGTGTGTTTTGGGGCGTCGCTTATGGCTACGTCACTGAATCAACCTGGTTGCCCTCGGAGTATGAGGGTCAGAATCTGCTGGTGACAGGGGTAGTGACGGGGTTGCCTACCATTTCTGAGAAAGGTGTCCGATTTGATTTTTTGATTGACACTATCAAACCTTTATCATTATCAAAACATTCAAAGTCGTCGTGGTCGACGGAGCAATTCAACAGTTTGGCATTGCAGAAAATTGTGCTTAGCTGGTTTGATCAATTTCAACTTGAACCTGGCGATGCTTGGCAGTTCGAGGTACGCCTTAAACGACCTAGGGGGCAGGTGAATCCTCATGGGTTTGATTACCAAGCTTGGTTAATGCGCAATGGTATTGACGCGACGGGCTATGTTAGAACGAGTGCTTTCAACCAAGAGTTAGCCAAAACCTCATTGCATTTCGATGTTGTGGTTTCGCGCTTGCGGTATCAGATGAAACAACGGTTAGAGGGTCTGTTAGCTGATAGGCCCGAGAGATCCCTTATTCAAGCCCTTGTTGTTGGAGATAAACAAGGTATTAGTCAAGAGCGCTGGCAATTATTGCGCGATACGGGCATTATTCACCTGGTGGTTATTTCTGGCCTACATGTAGGTTTGATGGCTACGCTAAGTTATCTGTTGGTTCGTGTTGCATTACCATTTTTCCCCGCCGCAATACGCTATTTCTCAGCCCAGCAATATGCTGCCTTCGCGGCTATAGCAGCGGCGTTTAGCTACGCACTTTTTGCTGGTTTTGCCTTGCCGACGCAGCGCGCGTTTATCATGGTTGCGGTGGCCATGTTAGGTCAGCTGTTGACTCGCACTATACCTCTGGATAGTGGGTTTTGTATCGCGCTAGTGCTAGTTATGTTGCTTGATCCGCTAGCCTGCCATAGTCACGGCTTTTGGCTTTCTTTCATGGCTGTGTTTGTTTTAATTTACGGCCTTACCCATCGGATTAAAATACGAGGTTCCAGTAGATGGTTCAATATGGATTGGTTGCGCGCCCAGTGGCTGGTTTTTATTGCTTTGATCCCCCCGCTTATGTATTTGGTTTATGGCTTTTCGTTGTTATCTCCTGTGGCAAATATGATTGCCATACCACTAGTCAGTTTGTTGGTGGTACCACTGGCGCTATTAGGTGTAGCAGTATCGATTTTTAATGACATCGTGGCTGAATTTTTACTCCATATGGCTGAAAGCATAATGCATTTTTTGTTGCAGCTGCTGGAGGAGATACAAGTTGTGTTTGCAAACCACGCAATAGATAGTACCTGGTCAATAAATGCAGAAATCAGTTTGGTTGCGGTAATAACAGCATGCTTAGGTGGTTTGTTGCTATTGGCACCACGGGGAATCCCAGTCCGTTGGTGCGGGATATTTTTGTTTGCACCTCTGTTATTGCCAAATAATCAAGTAATACCGCATGGTGAGTTTAAATTGACAGTATTAGATGTCGGACAAGGGCTAGCAGTGGTAATTGAGTCAGCTAGTCACGTGCTAGTTTATGATACTGGGCCCAGCTATGGGCCGAACTCTGATGCGGGTGATCGCGTTGTTATGCCCTATCTCAGCGGTAGAGGCATCCATGTCATCGACATGTTAATTGTGAGTCATGGGGATGACGATCATGCGGGTGGTGTTGACTCAATTGTATCCGGGGCTAAACCAAGAAAAATAATGTCAGGTGAACCAGCTAGGTTAAAGGAAGACTACCCGACAGTGTCGATTGCTGACTGCCATCAACGATACGACTGGCAGTGGGATGGCATTACATTTGAGTTTCTAGGTATTGATAATAAATCCTATAAAACCGCCAATGACCAATCATGTGTATTAAGAATCAGCAATGCTAAGTTTACGGTTTTGCTACCTGGCGATATTGGCAAGCAGGTAGAAAGAGATCTGTTGCGATTGGGCATTGCTAAACTAGGCGCGAATGTTGTTTTGGCTCCCCATCATGGCAGCAAAAGCTCATCGAGCTGGCGATTTATTCAGGCCATATCTCCAGACACCGTGATTTATTCAAGTGGATACAACAATTCATTTAATCACCCTAATGCCAACGTGATGCAGCGCTATCAGCGGCAAGGAGCTAAAAGTTACAACACGGCGGAAACTGGGGCAGTGACAGTTTACAGCCAGTTTGAAGGTAAAGTAGGTGTGGTCGTGGGACAGCGAGATATTGATAACCGATATTGGTATCGAATATAAATCATTGTCGTTACTAGAGAGTTGGAGATGTAGTTGGCGTTTTAAACCATTGGCGAAGTATTATTTTCAGATTTAGTTAACAACAGTTCGTCTACTATTTGTTCGTGATTTTTTCATCACGCTATTGACATACTTCGAACTCCTTTTAGTAGTACCCAGCTTTATAGTAGTGACTGTGTTTTATAGTTAATAGTAGTGTTTGCCAAGTAATTGTCGCAGCGGCTAGCAGTCAAAAGCAAAGCCACTATAATAAAATGTAATAGTGATGGCATAGGTGGGTATATTTGGTTTACGGGTCGAGTGCCGGCATTGCGGGGATGTGATTTACGCGGCGTTTATCGATGACTGACCGTATAACTTTGGGTGTAGATAGCCTTCTTATGATAGTGGATAGGCTAATTAGTAGGCGAGATGTAACGGTGTTATCTCGGTTGCGTGTTGAGCGGACTGGTTCATAATCTACCAATTGTGATGACAGAGCTAACTTTTGTTTCTGTTAGACTATACACTTTTGGCCGGCGACTATATAATCTTTCTGTTTTTTGAGCTGCAGTCTAGCTCTAGCATAGCACTCCTTCGTTTACGCCTAATATTGTGACAGTTATTGACATGGGTTCCGGTTCAAGTAATAAATTCAATTCTAACCTTTTTGGCCAACAAGCTAACTCTTCTCGTACCTCCCAAATGGGAGATAAAGAGGGCTCTAGTGAAAACCAAATTGCTGGAATGGATGGCGAGCAAAATAATGTAGTAAGTTCTGCAATGGGAATGAGTGTGGAAGACAATAAAAATCGAGAGGAAATAAATGATAAAAGCGCGATTGGTCGCCAGATACGCCGTCATGCTGTTGCGTCAGGCGTAGCCAGTGAAGTACCACTACGCGCCGAGCCGTCAGCTCAGCTACGAGCTCGACAACAGGATAATGAAAGGAAATCAGCTAGTTCACGACGCCTATTTATTTGGATAGTTCTGTTGATGTTAGTCGCGGCGGGTGGTTGGTGGTATACCGACGGCCAGCTTTCTCAGCAGCTAGATTCGTTTGCTGAGCTAGATGGGCATAGGGTGCCGGATGGCTTTGGCCAGTTGGCCGATAATGCTGAGTCGAAACTGGACGCATTTATCGATAAAATTATCTCATTTGCTGATACCGATGTTTCTCAGGATCAGTTGCTCCATGAGGGAGCATTACAAAATGATCAGGCGAGTGCAGAACAGGTGAATTCTGTGCGAGCGCCTTCTTCCGCAGCCACGCCAAAAGATATCGTGTCGGCGCGTGCAACGCAAAACGGTGATCAAGCTCAAGCGGCTAATGCCAAGGAACCTTACACGGTCCCGACGTTGGCGGTTAAAGAAGTGGTTGTTAACAATAGCAGTGTTGCAAAAAAAGAAACGGTCGCTCATGAAGACACTAAACCTGAAGACATTAAGACACAAGATACTGAACCGAAAGACTTAGGCGATCTAAAAAATAGTTTTGCTAAAGAGCACATTTCATCTTATCGGCCTCCGCAAAGCTCACCAGAGAAAGAGAATAAGTCGACTCTGGCTAAAAATGATGCCAATTCTGTTTCGACTAAACCCGTTTCGACCGAGCCTGTTTTAACTAAACAAAAATTAGATAAGTCGAGCTCAGCTCAGTCTGGCTCGTCCCAAGCGAGTAATTCTTTGTCTTCTAACGTTGTTTCTTCTAACGTTGTTGTTAAGGAATCAAAAGCGAATTCAGATGTAAGAAACCCTACATTGCCAGAGCCGGTTTCATCAAAGCCAGCCAAGTCAGTACCCGCCAAACCGGCGTCGGTAGCGATACCACCTCGGCCGGTTGAAAAAAGTACAGCTGCACAGACTGAGGCCACCAACTCCTCGGTGGTTAGCAGACCGCAATCGGCCACTATTGCGGGTACTTCGCCTTTAAAACAAACTGAGACAGACAGATTCTTAATGCATCAATTTCTAGAAGAAGACTCAGTTATGTCGGTTGCTTTGCAGTACAACATTGAAATTAAAGAGATTTTTCATAGTTTATCGGCAATTGATAAGTTTTTTAAGAATGCCAATTTGAATAGAGCGAAACAAGGTGATGAGGTTGCTTTTCTGCTGCAAGCGGATACGCTACAGGTGATGCTAGCCAATGTGGGCAATGAACGGTATGCCACGATCAGGGACGCCAGTGGCGACTATGTCGCTTTAATGCTGAAAGAAGGCAAAGCAGACGGCCAGTTTGATGGCGTAAGTCCTGAGTTTTGGCGTGCTGCAGGTGTACCACTGCGGGTTAAAAAAGCGATAGATAGTGATTATTCGGAGCGTTTCGCAATTGATCTAAAAAGGTCTACTAAAGCAAATATGCTGTATTCTATAGAGTGGCTTGATTTAATGTCATCATCTCAAGGTAGAGATCCCCAAAGTTTATTGGTGAAAGCCTACCTAGGCGATAAGCGTGTAGATTACTTTGATCCCCGCAATAACGAGGATTTAGTGCGGCGGCTATCCCAGTTTATATTACAAGGCCGGTGAGGTTTTCCGGCTGGGGTAAATATAGTCTCTTCTCAATACTCTTCTAGTGCGAAAAGTCGTTCGAGTTTGTTTCGACGGGTAGAGCGTTGGCTTGATTTACCGAAAAGCGGCAAAATCTACATTGCATAATTACTGTAGCTGGTTAGAATTATAGCTCGGAGGAAGATTTCATGTACTTGCATTCAGTTAAGCTATCAACGAAACGGCGCGCCGTGCTTTGGTCACTGCGCGTGGGCGTTTTGCGTTGCGGCTTTGCTGTTGATATCGATTCATGTTAATTTCTTTGACTTAACGATTTTATACAGGCCGCAGCGTCACAGACTCTGCGGCCTTTTTGCCTTTTAGAGTGTGTGATTTGTTAGGTTCTCTAGTTATTGGGGTTTAACCACTGAGCTGCGGCAGACAGGAGTACTATTATGTCTGTACCAGCAGCGTATATCGGCGTTATTTTTATTTGGTCCACCACACCGCTTGCGGTGCAATGGAGTAATTCATCCTTATCTCCTATTGCTGCAGTGACTTCACGCATGGGTATTGCTTGCGTCGTGGCATTGCTAATACTCATGGTTGTGCGCCGCCAGACGCTCAATATCCGAAGGCATTGGAGGTCATATGGCGTGGCTAGCCTGGGGCTATTTCCCAATATGCCATTAGTGTATTGGGCAGCTGAATACATCACTAGCGGACTTATTTCGTTGTTATTTGCTCTTTCGCCATTTGTGGTAGCACTAATGTCTCATCAAATCTTGGGCGATAACTATTTGAGCAAGCGCCACTACGTTGCTTTGTTTATATCATTAATTGGCTTAATGGTTATTGTTATGGATCAGCTAAGGATTGGTGAAAACGCTGTTTTTGGTATGGTACTAATGATGTTATCTACATTACTGTTTTCCTTAAGCAGTGTGTTGCTAAAGAGAGGAGCTAATGAGATAGACTCATTTAATCAGATGACAGGGGCTTTGGTTTTTTGTTTGCCCAGCTTACTGCTGACATGGTTTTTGGTAGATGGACAACTACCTCAATACCTTGATGTTAAATCAGCCGCTTCGGTATTATATTTAGCGCTTGTTGGCTCATTGATTGGTTTTATGGCATATTTTTATTTGCTCAAGCACCTTGCCGTTAAAACAGTATCGTTGATTCCCCTAATAACACCAGTATTTGCTATTTGTTTAGGGGCTTTAGTTAACCATGAGTCTGTAGGTATGAGAATGATCATAGGTAGCGTATTGGTAATCGCAGGCCTTGGTCTGTTTAACGAAAATTTGTTAATGAGAAAGAACAATAGCTAGACTTACTAGCTTAGGGAAACTCTGAATCATGAGCAGATGCTTCAGAGGAGTCCTAATGATTCATTAGCTAGGAATGATTTCAATTGACTATGGTTTTATTATAGCTATGGAGAGGGGGAGGGCATATCTCGTGGCAATATGACACGAGAGGTTGAACCTTCTCCCAAGGTGGATTCGAACTCTAGTTTGCCGTCGTGCAATTCGAGGAGTTTTTTAGTTAGGGGTAGACCCAATGCTGTTGCTGTAGAGGGTTGGTGAAAGGGATTTCTCAGATGGTTATATTGGTCGAATATTTTTTCCTGATCTTCGGGGCATAAACCGTCGCCATTATCGATTAGCTCAATGATGATCTGAGTCTCAGTACTTTTTTGGCTGCTAATTTTGATGAATCCTTCGCGCGTATATTTAATTGCGTTGTCAATCAAATTGAGAAAGACTTGGCTCAGCCGCAAAGGATCTCCTAGGGTCATTAAATTTGTCTCCAAATCCATTATCAACTCAAGGTTGCTTTGGTTGGCTGAACCGTAGAGGTCTTCTGCAATACCACTAATTAAATTATTTAGATCAATTGGACGTCGTGTGACAGATAACGTACTACTTTCAACTTGAGACAAGTCGAAGAGATCGTTAATTAGTGCATGTAGGTGTGTAGCATTACGATTGATACTGACGAGGGATTTTTTTAAGCGCTCTGGGCTTAGGGTATCATGCTTTTCAACAAGCTGGGAAGAAAAACCTAACACAGAGTTTAACGGAGTGCGCAATTCGTGGCTCATATTAGCGAAGAATTGATTCTTTTCGTTATGAGATCGAATAGATTCCTGCTGAGCCACTTCACGTTGAGCTATTTCTTTTTCTAACTCCGACAAAGATTGTTCAAGCTGTTGCTGTGATTGTGCAACGTGGCGTAGATAGCCGTAAGATAATATGCCTAACGTAATGATTACCGCAATATTTTGTAATATACGTTGAGACATTTGATGCTCAATCGGCGTTTGGGATATCATGTCCACGCCTTGCAGTTCCAGTAAGGCTATATGGCCCACTATGCTACAACTCACCAACATTGCCAAAATAATTGCTTTTTTGTTAACAAGTAGCCCTGCTAATACGGGAGGGACTGCGAGCCACAGGATGGCTTCTCCAGCAATACCGCCCGAAGTATAAATACCAGGTACTATGCCGACATAAACAATTAATGTCGAACAGCCGCTGAATAGATTAATGTAGCGGTATCGGCGAAATGCTATCAGGCAACTGATTGCAACCAATAGAGCGCCGCCGATACCAAATACACGAAAAGTTATGTCCCACTGAGCATTCCGCCATAAAAAGATCATGGCTAACACGATTTCGACGACCAACGTCAAGTTTATGTTACGTATCTGACGCAAAATATGTGGTGACACATCGTCAGCAGTTAACCCGCTGCTCAGCAGATTGTTCCAACTAGAGCTTACACTATGCACTTTTGAAAAGCCCAAATATGGTTACCGGCATATTTTAAGGATAAACAACTTTTAGTAATAATATACTATTGATAGAGCTAATAGTGTATTTTCATTCGTTTTGTCCGACTTTCGTAATACTTAATAGCGGCCGACAGTGGCAATTGTTTAGTGAACACGGCAATCGGTTAGTTAAATTTGCCATATACTGGCCAATTTTGGATGTTTATACAGCATGTTCACTTGTTAGCATCGTTTATTCCGCTAAAGCGTTACCGAACTGCTAATGGCTGACTCAGTTGATTTCATCTAATCTACTATTTATGGAAGGGCTTCAAGAGCATTTAATAAGCGTCTCAATGGAACCTTTCCGGTTATGATGTGGTGTTTATGAAAGTGCCTTGCCATATGCAGCGGAACACGCTTGATATTATTTACCTCTTGTTTTTTCTGTGGTCACTTGCTTGCCTACCATGGTCTGCTCAAGCTGAAATTTATAAATGGACGGATGAAAACGGTAGAGTTCATTTTAGTGATAAGGCGCCCAGCAACAATAACGCTAAAGATATTTCTGCTGAACTCAGTAGCAAAGGTAACTTCTTTGGTTTTACCAAAGTTAAGCCAATAGATGTCTACATCCCCAAAAGGCGCCGTGGGTTACCAAAGTTAACGATTAAGATTGAATTGGTTCAATATGAGTTATCAGAAGGTGACCGTAAGGAGATTATCAAAGGTGTAAAAAAAGTTTATAAAGCATTTACTACCTGGTTTGGTTGGCCAATTAAGCCCAAGGAACCCATTAAAATTAAAATTTTTGGTAAATATAGCGATTTTTTAGCTTACCAGCGCTCAACCGACGGACGACATGTCTCAAATCGCAGTTTCTACCATTTGTTACGCAAAGAGATTGTCATGCTTGGAACGCGTTTTAACGAGGAAACTGTGCGGACTTTATTTCATGAGGCCACTCATGCCATATTCCATATGAGGCATGGCATAGTGCCACTCTGGCTGGACGAGGGGCTTGCAATGGCATTTTCAGCTATTGAGCCTGAAGCAAGAGGTTTGAAATTGTCTCTACCGGTGGCTTATCATGATTTTGTGCGTGCCAAATTGCGTGAAGGTACGTTATTGTCTTTTGGCGAGTATTTGCAAATATCGAATCGACAATGGCGAACATCAGGCCAGGTTGTTGAGTCTACCTACTATCGAGTTGCCTGGTCGATGATGATGTTCATGCTATCTTCGAAGCAAGGTAGCGAAGCCCTAGAGAATATTATCACTCAACTTGATCGCTCCCGCTGGTGGCAGACAAATAATTTGGCGGGTCATTTTGCCAGACACTACCCGGGGGGACTAGATCGATTGGACAAAAACTGGCGTCGATGGATTAAAAAGAGCCATTAGCGAGCTTGTTATTCGTTATTATTAGTATTTCTAACAAGGCGACCGGTTAACGATGAACGATGAAAGACGCGCATAGTCGCTCGGTTTAATGGGTCGGTAAAAACTAGCTATAAGCTATAAGATGTATTGCGGCGAAAAGTAGAAAAAGTGGTAACATGGCGAAAGATGAGATAATAGACTTTCAGCAAGCTAAAGATAAGCATGTTCATGCTAAGCGAGATAAAAAAGTCAAGGCAATGCGCGACGCATTTAAGCGAGCGCGCCAAGCCGCGCTGACGCCAGCAGAAAAGCGACGCGAAAAGAAGCTGGAAAAAAAACTACAGAAGAAAAGAGATAAAAAAAAGAAAAAATAGCAGTAGCCTTAGTGTTATTCGGCAGTGCTGCAATTAAGGGCTTGCTTGGCCATTAGATGGCTTCCATATGGAGTGGCAGTTTATCCCGCGGTGTAGGTAAAGCGCTTAGATCCATGGGCATTCGATAATCGGGATCAACAGACCAGCGATATTTGAGCAGCATTTGATGTAAAATGGCTTTTACCTGAAGGTCGGCAAAGTGTAAGCCAATACATTTATGAGCACCACCACCAAAAGGTATCCAGGCATAGGGGTGAACCTTATCTTCTCTGCGGTGCTTGGCAAATCGGTCAGGATCAAAATGGTATGGGTTGGGCCAATAGGTTTCCATTGCATGGGTAAAATAAGGTGAAATACTCACGATAGTACCTTTGGGAATGTGAAACCCTTTATATTCACAGTCTTCAACAGTCATTCTGGGTAGCGCCGGAACAGGTGCACATAAGCGCAAAGCTTCCTTCATTACCAATGTTATCCCTTCCAGTTGGTCCAGGTCACTGTAGCCAATTACAGATTTACCAAGCGCAATGCTTTCTTGTCTAACCCGCTCCTGCCATGCAGGATGTTTAGCTAACTGATAGATAATGCTAGTCAGTGTGATAGTGGTGGTATCATGGGCTGCCATCATGAGAAAAATCATGTGATTAACGATGTCTTCATCACTGAACCTTTCACCCACTTCGTTTTCGGCTCGACACAGTACGCTGAGCATATCATTAGATTGACTTTGTTTTTTGTCGGCAATTTGTGCGTGAAAAAATTTTTCCAGTACTTGTCTACCTTTGAGTGCCTTGTGCCATTTTAGTAAAGGCACTGGAAAACGAATAATAGCCGTGCCGCCTTTTACACAGTCGAAAAAAGCCTGATTGATTGCATCGGCTTCTGGACCAAGTTCTTTGCCCATGAAAACATTAGTTGCCAAATCGAGCGTTAGTTGTTTAATGGCAGAAAATACGAGTATATTAGATTCTTCTGATCGGTTGCGATGTGGTTTTGTTCTAGCAGGTGGTATTGGCCACTGACCAATACCTACTGCTATGGCGGGATTCATACGTTTCAGATAGGCTTCTAAGGCAGATTTTTTAAAGGCTTCTTGCATAATTCGGCGGTGATGGGAGTGCTCTTTAAAATCCAATAGCATAATGCCGCGGGTAAAAAACTTACCAATAAAAAAGGACCAGGCTGGACCGTTGGCAAATACAGCGCCTTTATTGAGTAACAAAAACTCATTGGCATCCGGCCCCAGCATTTTTACTATGCGGATGCCAAAGAGCTTTAACCAAAAAATTTCACCATATTTGTTATAGCTATTCTGCAATAGCTTAGTTGGATTTTTGACCATTGGAATGGTTGACCCAAGGAGAGGCCAGCCCGGAGCGGTTGGGATAACAGACTGTATGTCTTGTGGATTCATATTCAGCTTATTGTTTAATGTAGGAATTTAACTTAATAGCAATATAAACTATAGCGCGAGATGTGAGTAGGTGAGTAACCGCCAATGGTGTGTGAATAGGCGACATATGTGATGCCGCCATTATGCTGGGCATAATGGCGGGCTAGGTGATAAGAATGCCTTATTGAATTTCTTTTGAACTGATAACGAGCATTTTTTCTACCTGCATGTCTTTCATGGTATGGGGAATGCCGCCGATGCCAAATCCGGATTCTTTTAGGCCGGCAAACGGCATCCAGTCAACGCGAAAAGCGGTATGTTCATTTACCATAACCGCTGATGCATTGAGCCTATTGTAAGCCTTCATTGCAATATCAATGTTATTACTAAATACGCTGGCCTGAAAGGAATAGGGAAGCGCGTTAGCGCGTTCGATGGCTGAGTCTACGTGGCTGTAAGTGTAGACACATACTACGGGTCCAAAAATTTCTTTTTGACTTACGTCACAATGATCAGGTGGGTTGAGTAGTACCGTTGGCGAATATAGTGATGGCGATATCTTTTCTCCGCCGCATAGCAATCTCGCTCCCTCGTTGACGGCCTGCTTAACCCAGCCATCAACGCGGTCAACCTCGGCTGGCGAAATGAGGGGGCCGACTTCGGTTTTTTCGTCTGTCGGATCGCCAACAATCAACTTTTCAGTGGCAGCCGCCAGGGCTGTCGCCAAATCTGTGGCATTAGACTCGTGGGCAAATACGCGTTGGACAGAGACACAGACTTGGCCTGCATGGTAGAAACCACCCTTTAATAGCTTTGGCAGCAGTTGTTCGAAATCAACATCCTTATCGACTAACACAGGAGCAACGCCACCATGCTCCAATGCGCACCGTGTGCCAGGAGATAGCTTGGATTTCAACATCCAACCCACTTTGGCGCTACCGATAAAGGTGAAAAAGTCCACCTGCGGAGAGGTGACCAATTTTTCAGCTGCGGCATTGTCGGTGGTTAGTAGGCATTGGCACCAACCCGGGGGTAGGCCCGCCTCGAGCACGAGTTTGACAAAAGTGAAGCATGACAAGGGTGTGGCTGCGGCAGGTTTGACAATGACGGGGCACCCAGTGGCGATGGCGGGCGCTACTTGGTGCACGATTAAGTTCAGCGGATGATTGAAAGCACTGACTGCGACCACTACGCCAATGGGCTCGAGTCGGGTAAAGGCTAACTTTCCCTCCGAGGCCTTGTTCAATCCCATCGGAATTTCCGTACCGGCTTCACTTTTTAAACCTTCTATACATAACTCGATGCCTTCAATGGCGCGATCGACTTCAACTTTTGAATCCATCAGTGGTTTGCCGCCTTCGCTAGCCGCAGTAATAGCTAGCTGATTGGCCTGCGCGCCCATTATCTTGATCAAATTTTTTAATATATCGATGCGCCTTGTTGCGGTTAACCACTGGGATCGATCTTGAAAAAGTTGTTGTGCGTTAAGCAGTGCTTGATTGGCATGGGTTTCATCTGATAGCGAAATTGAGCCGATGACTTCATTGTCTAAGGGGGAGTAGACTGGCAACGTTGTTTCACCGGCCGCTACGCCCGGTATAATAGGATCAAAATGTTGAGCCATTATTCTAGCCTCTATTTACGGTCGATCTGTGTGGTCGACATTTGTTGGTGGCACAATGACATACTATGGATTGTCTTAACGCGCCCAGTACTAAGTTATCGATAGTACTAAGTTGTCGCTAGTGCCACATTATTAATAGAACTACATTATTGTTGACGTTTTAGATCAGTTCTATATTAATCAAACTCTGAACTCATCTTTTGTATATCAATATTTAAAATTTGGTGGTTCTCAGAGTAGTCCACAGGAACATCAATGACATGGACACCAGGCTCCGCTAGACAATGCTCTAGTAGTGACAGCATGCTTTCGCTCGATTCTACGCGGTGGCCTTTTGCACCATAAGACTCAGCATACTTAACGAAATCTGGATTGCCGTAGTCCAGGCCAAAGTTGGGGAAATCCATATTTTCCTGTTTCCACTTAATCATGCCGTAAGCGTCATCGCGTAGTATCACCACCACTAGATTGAGGCCCAGCCGAACGGCAGTCTCTAGCTCTTGGGAATTCATCATAAAACCGCCATCGCCGCAGATTGCCATCACTTTACGGTCAGGATAAATCAGGCTAGCAGTCATGGCAGAAGGTAAGCCGGCACCCATAGTAGCCAAGGCGTTATCAAGCAATACTGTGTTGGGTGCATGGGCTTTATAATTGCGGGAAAACCAAATCTTATAAACGCCATTATCTAGGCCAATAATTCCGTCCGAAGGCATCGCGCGGCGTATATCTGCCACTAAGCGCTGTGGATAAATAGGGAAGCGGGGGTCATCTGCACCCTCGGACAAATGGGCTTCGTTGCGTTCTTTGACCCGCATGAAGTAGCTAAAGTCCCAACTTGCTTGTGGCTCAATCTTTTCAGTGAGTTGCCACATGCTATTGGCAATATCGCCGACAACGCCTTGTTGAGGGAAGTAAACAGAATCAATAGCGGCGGTAATATAGTTGATATGAATGACTTTTAAGCCGCCTTTTTGCATAAAAAACGGGGGTTTTTCTACGACATCATGGCCGACATTGATGATAAGGTCGGCGGCATCAATAGCACGATGTAGAAAATCGCCTGATGACAATGAGCTGGTGCCGAGAAAGAGGGGACTGCTTTCGTCTACTACGCCCTTGCCCATTTGGGTACTAAAAAAAGGTATCTTCGTTTTTTCGATAAATTGTTTCAGCATTTTGCTGGTTGTTTTACGGTTGGCTCCTGCGCCGAGCATCAGTAGTGGATGTTTGGCTGCTTGGATCATTTCCGCCGCAGCGATTATTGCTTTTTCTTCAGCAATTGGACGTCGCCATTGGCTTTTTTCAATAACTGGGGCCGTCGTATCATCGGCTGCGATATCCTCTGGCAATTCTAGATGGGTAGCGCCAGGGCGTTCGTCTTGGGCAAGACGAAAAGCTTCACGAATTTTTGCGGGAATAGTGTCGGCTCCCATAATCTGGTGAGTGAACTTAGTGAGGGGTTTCATCATGCCGACGACATCAACAATCTGAAACTGTCCTTGTTTACTATTTTTGATTGGTTTTTGTCCGGTCAACATGATAAGAGGCATAGCACCTAGTTGGGCGTAGGCTGCTGCTGTAACGAAATTAGTCGCGCCTGGCCCGAGTGTCGACATACAGACACCGGCTTTACCTGTTAATCTGCCATAGGTTGCCGCCATAAAGCCCGCTGCTTGCTCGTGACGTGTCAAAATTAGCTTGATTGACGACCCTTTTAGAGAATTCAGAATATCGAGGTTTTCTTCGCCAGGAATACCAAAAATATACTCGACGCCTTCTGCCTCTAACGCTTTGACAAATATATCCGATGCTTTCATGGTGTATTTTCCTTTTCTGTACAGTTTTATTTCGATTTGTTGAGCTATTGGTATCGCCTATGTTAAACGGGTGGTGCCGCAAAGC